>NZ_JADDKI010000637.1:0-1623 GCF_015356725.1 Dietzia sp. SYD-A1 | reverse complement strand
GTCTGTGGGAGAGCGGTCCGTGCGAGATCGGTCGGCGATCGCGGGCCCGGATCCCTCCGCGTCTCCGGCCCGTGCCGGGCGTGCGCGCCGCGCGGCGCTGTTCGCGGCAGCCGGGGTGGCCGTGCTGTCCGGGTCCGCCGTGCTCGGGTTCGTCCTCACCCGCGGGATACTCTCCCCAGGGGAAGACCCCGTCGCCTGCTCCCCGGTGTCCGAACCCGGCCACGTGGTGGGCGCCGGCCCCGGGTCGCTGGACACGCCGTTGGAGACGGTGCTGGCCTTCGACCACGCGTATTACGTCGAGCGCTCGGCCGAGAAGGCGTTCGAGGCGGTCTCGCCGTCGAGCCGGATGACCTTCGATCAGTTGCGTGCCGACGGGGTGGACCGGGTGCCCGAGGGCACCACCCACTGCGTGGACGCCCGGGAGTTGTCACCCACGCTCCTCGAGGTGACGCTCACCGAGTCCCGGCCCGATTCCGAGCCCGTGGTGATGAGACAGCGGGTACGGGTGGCGGAGAACCCTCACGGGACGTGGGGGATCGTCTCGATCACACCCGCCGGATGACGGACCCGCACCCGATCGACTCGCCCGCACCCGGGAGAGCGGCCCGGGCGACCGGGTCAGGGGCCGGCGTCGAGATACTCCTGGGGTGGGGTACGCCCCGAGGCGACCGCGTCGAAGAACCCCGTGGTGTTCGGGCCCCACACGAGATACGACCCCACGGAACCCGAGTCCATGCCGTCGTATGGGGCGGTCACGGTGAGGGGATCGCCCCTGAGCTTCCACATCACCCAGGCGAGGTTCCAGATGTGGTCCCCGGAGTCCACGGTGACGGCCTCCGAGGCGGAGTCGATGAGTGACACCGCGGTGAACGGGTTGAGCAGGTTCCCCGGGGACATGGTCTCGCTCATCAGCGCGCCGAGGAACTGCCGCTGGTTGCGGACCCTCTGGAGGTCCTGTTCCGCGAACCCGTAGCGGGTGCGGACGAAGCCCAGGGCCTGAGGACCCGCGAGGGTCTGACACCCGGCGGCCAGATCGAGTCCGGCGAGCGGGTCGTTGATCGGCTCCTCGATGCAGATGTCCACGCCTCCGACGGCGTCGACGATCCCGGCGAAACCGCCGAACCCGATCTCCGCGTAGTGGTCGATGCGCATGCCGGTCTGTTCCTCGAGCGTCCGGGTGAGCAGAGGCGGGCCGCCGAAGGTGTAGGCGGCGTTGAGCTTGTTCTGACCGTAGTCCGGGATGTCGACCAGAAGATCGCGCGGGAGTGAGATGAGCATGGTCCGCCCGCCGTCCCGCGGCGTGTAGACCAGCATCATCGTGTCGGTACGTTTGCCGCCGGCATCGGATTCCGACCCGGTGGACAGTTGGGCCTGCTGCTCCGGGGTGAGGCCTTCGCGCGAGTCCGTCCCGACCAGCAGCGTGATACTGCCCGGGGTGTTCCCGCCCCGGCCGGGGTAGTCCGGCAGGGCGTCGATCCGCTGGAGCTTGGAGTCCGCCCACAGGACGCTCACCACGCCCAGCGTCAGGATCAGGACGAGCACCAGGCCCAGGATCCGCATCGGCCCGAGGCGGCGTCTACCGGGTGCCCGGCCCGGCCGGCGCGCATCCGCCGGCCCGTACCC
>NZ_JADDKI010000636.1:0-1497 GCF_015356725.1 Dietzia sp. SYD-A1 | reverse complement strand
GGGGCGGGCCGTGCGCGAGGGCCCGCCTTGTGTCGCCCGGAGCGCCCAGAATTCGCCTCTTGAATCACAGTGGCCACATGTATCACTGCGGTAACGTTTATCTCGATTTGGTTACGCCGAGCGCGTAATGTCTCCGGTGATCGCGCCGATATGCCAGGCGTCACTTTTCTGCAGTTCGAGTCTGGAGTGCCCCCTTATGCCCGTTTCACGCCGTGGGTTCCTCGCCGCAGCGTCAGTCGGCGTCGGCGTCGCTGTCGCCTCCTCCGTTCGTGGCCCCCTCGCCGGGGCCAATCCGTTCGACACCGGTTCCCTCGGCATGGCGCAGGATCTGCTCCAGTCGGTCCCCACCGGCAGTGGAATGATCCAGCCGAACGGCCCGCTCGGCTACGTCGGGGTGACGTTCCCGAGCGCCGAGGAGATCGCGGGGCGCATCCGCTTCGCCTTCCCCGACGGCTCCGTGGGCGACTGGCTCCCGCTCGAGGCGATGGATTCCGCCCCGGACAGCGGCAGCACGCCCGCCTCCGATCTCATCGCGGCGCCGGAGGGGTCCGTGGGCTACGAGGTGGACGCACCCGCGGGCGCCCGTGCCACTGCATTCGACGACGGACGTGGCGCACCGCGCAACTACAGCCTGGGCAGCGTCGGCACGCTCGGACTGCCGATCATCCCGCGGGCGGCCTGGGGCGCCGGTGACGTCTCGGGGAACCGTTGGGCGCCGCAGTTCTTCCCGGCGCAGGCGATCACGATCCACCACACGGCCTCGCCCGTCGGGCCGGACCGCGCGGCCAGCGTCCGCGCGATCTACAACTACCACGCCAACACCCTGGGCTGGGGCGACGTGGGATACCACCTGCTCATCGACCCGGAGGGCCGGATCTACCAGGGCCGCGGCGGAACCGTGGGCGGGACCCCTGTCTTCCAGGTGCCCCCTGTCGCCGGTATCGCTCCCCCGGTGGTCACCGCGGGCCACACCGGTGGCGTCAACAACGGCAACATCGGCGTCTGCCTCCTGGGTGACTTCACCGGGGCGCCGCCGACCGCCGCTGCCGTGGGCGCGACCATCGACTGCGTTCGTGCGCTGTGCTCGGCCACCGGCATCAATCCGCGGGGCGGGATCACCTACCGCAACCCGCAGGGCGGGGCCACGCGCAACATGCCGGCCGTCTCGGGCCACCGCGACTGGGGCGGCACCGCCTGCCCGGGCAATTCGTTCTACCCGCAGATGCAGTTCATCCGCGACGTCGCCGCACGCAACTGGGTCCCGAGCGCCGTATCCTCGGCGGCCTTCGGGTCCTGAGTTCGGTCTGACCGACTCGCTTCACCCATCGAGAAGAGCGTTCCGAACCTCCCCACTCGCGGGATGTGTTCGGAACGCTCTTCTCGTTCCACGAGGCCGTCGGGGCATCCCGGGGCGACGACGGTGGCCTCCTCGGCAGCCACACGCGGACGCCCCACGACAGGCGCGGGCGCGGCGGCCTGACCCGCCCGCCCCACGAC
>NZ_JADDKI010000635.1:0-1718 GCF_015356725.1 Dietzia sp. SYD-A1 | reverse complement strand
CGGTGACGATGTCGGCGCGCATGCCGTCGACGTCGAAGCCGGCGCAGACGGTCGCGATCGTCGTGAGCGCCCAGTCGGTGAGCTCGATGCCGCCCACGCGCTCCCGGGCGGCGACGATCCGCTCACGCAGGGCCAGCTCCTCCGTCGCGAAGGTCGCGCGGAAGCCGTCCGGGTCGGAGTCGAAGGCGACCCGGCGACGGATGACCTCGGCCCTCAGCTCCGCCTCCCGCGGGGCGGAGACCTCCACGGTGAGCCCGAAGCGGTCGAGCAGCTGGGGCCGGAGCTCGCCCTCCTCGGGATTCATGGTGCCGATCAGCACGAAGCGGGCGGCGTGTTCCACCGACACCCCGTCGCGCTCGACGGTCACCCGTCCCATCGCGGCGGCGTCGAGGAGCTGGTCCACCACGTGGTCGTGGAGCAGGTTGACCTCGTCCACGTAGAGCAGTCCGCGATGTGCGCGGGCCAGCAGGCCGGGCTCGAAGGCGGTCACTCCCTCGCTCAGGGCCTTCTCCAGGTGCAGGGACCCGGCGATGCGGTCCTCGGTCGCGCCGATCGGCAGCTCGACCAGGCGGACCGGTCGGTGCTCGGTGGGCGCGTCGTGGGGGATCGGCCCGTCGGGGGTGTCGCCGCCACGGTCGGCGGGCGCGCTGGAGAACCTGTCGCCGGCCACCACCTCGATCTGCGGCAGGATCCCCGCGAGCGCACGCACCATCGTGGACTTGGCGGTGCCCTTCTCGCCGCGGATCAACACGCCGCCGACCGACGGTGAGACCGCGTTCAGCAGCAGGGCCAGCGCCATGTCGTCCGAACCGACGACGGCGCTGAAGGGGTAGTGCAGTGGCATGGGGGCTCCCGCTCTCGTCTGCCAGGCTGGTCAGCGCGAGGCCGGTCTCCGGACTTCCCGGCTCATCTCGAGCGGTCGCGCTGGACGCGATCGCCTGAGAGGCCGGGTTACCGTAGCGGGCCCTGTGCCGGATTCTCACCGGCTTCCCTGATTCTCCCCTCCGCACCGCCCGGGGCGGGTCGTGGGGCACCTCGTGCTGTGGGGGTGTAGTTGTCTCTTCAAGGGCGAGGCTACCCAGCGTGCTCGCGTTCCGGGCGGTCGGGCTCGGCGGGCGGGTTCGACGGTAGGGTTCCGCGTCATGAACGGACAGGTGGTCGTGGTGGGGATCGGCGGTGACGGCTGGGCCGGTCTCGACGAGGCCCGTCGCCGCGCCGTCCTGGGCGCCGACGTCCTGCTGGGCGGGGAGCGGCACCTGGCGATGCTGCCCCCCGCGGTGACCGCCGAACTGGAGCCGTGGCCGCGGCCGCTGCGTTCGGGGTTGCCCGAGGTTCTCGAGCGCTACGACGGTCGGTCGATCGTGGCCCTGGCCTCGGGTGACCCGCTGGTCGCCGGGGTGGCCAGGACGTTGATCGACCTGCTCGGCTCCGATCATGTGGAGGTGTTGCCGGCGGTGTCGTCGGTCGCGCTGGCCCGGGCCCGGATGCGGTGGCCCGCCGAGTCGGCGGTGGTGCTGCGCGATCACCGGACCCTCGTGCGTGAGCTGGCGCCGGGGCGGCGGGTGCTGGTGCTCTCCGAGGACCGCCACACGCCGTCTGCCGTCGCCGGGGTGCTGACCGGGGCGGGATTCGGGGACAGCGTACTCACCGTGCTGTCGGATCTGGGGAGCCCGGACGAGGTACGTCAACGCTGTGTGGCGCGCGACTGGGTTCCGGGA
>NZ_JADDKI010000634.1:0-700 GCF_015356725.1 Dietzia sp. SYD-A1 | reverse complement strand
TTGGCGGGCGGCCGAGGTGCCGGCCCCGCGGATGCCGTCGAGGAGGTCGTGCACCAGGTCGGCCTCGCCGCCGGCGCTCAGCTGTTCGGCCACCTCCCCCACCAGGTCGGCCAGGAGTTCGGGGGCGGGGCGCGGCAGACCGGTGGTCACGTCCACCAGATCGCCCTCCATCCCCGATCGCGCGGCCCGCCAGCACGCCGCGTCGAGAACCACGGGCGAGGGGTCCTGCCACCCGTCATCGGCGCCCCGTCCGGAGAGGATGCGGTCGACTGTGGCGCGGAACAGGGCGGCGACGACGACCAGGGTGTCCACCGTGCTGCAGGAATCGCACACCCCCAGTTCCACGCCCGACCCGTCCCGGGAGGGCCGGATGTCGACCTCGATCGACTCCCGGCCCACCACCACACCGGTGCCGAGCAGTTCGTCCTCCGCCGCCTGCACCCCGTCGGCGGTATCGGTCGCCACGGCGGTGACGTGCGCGGGCGACCACCGCGCCTCGAAGGTGCGCGTGGAGGCGTACCCGGAGTCCGAGCCATCCGCCCAGTAGGGCGAACTGGCGGCCATCGCCAGCAACACGGGTGCGACGGTGACGGCGCGTCGCGCGACGTACTGGGCCTCGTCCGCATCCGCGACCTGGACCACCACCCGGAACCTCGCCGCCGCCCGGGTCTGCGATTCGCGGCCCGGAGCGGGGTGGGGT
>NZ_JADDKI010000633.1:0-1459 GCF_015356725.1 Dietzia sp. SYD-A1 | reverse complement strand
GCTCCATCTGGGCGGCGGCCCCCCTCGCGCTCGTGGCCGCGGTGAGCAGCGCGCTCGGCAAGGTGGCGCTCGACGCCTCGATCCAGACGGACATCCCGGATTCCGCGCGGTCGTCGGCGTTCGGCCGGTCCGAGACGGCTCTGCAGCTGGCATGGGTCGCGGGCGGCGCGCTGGGGGTCCTCCTGCCGCCGGACTTCACCGTGGGCTTCGGCGTGATCGCGGTCGTCGGCGCCCTGCTGTTCGCGCAGTCCCTCCTGACCGCGCGCGGATCCACGCTCGTGCCCGGGCTCGGCGGCAACCGACCCCGGTTCCCCGGAGAACCACGTGACCCCCGTTCGTTCGGCGCACGCCTGCTGGGCAGAATGGAGGAGTGAGCTCCCGCAGCGATGCCCCCGCCTCCGGCCCCCGCGTTCGTCCAGTCACCTGGGCGATCCTGGCGTGGGTGATCGTCATGATCGCCGCGATCGTGGGGGCGTGGCAGGGCTCGGCCTCACGCCACGGGTCGGTGCCGTCGATCACCGTCGCGACCGACCGCGATCACGTCGAGGTCCCTCCGTTCGCGGCCACGGACCTCGACGGCACCACCTATGCCAATCCGGTGGGCCGGTTCGTCATTTCGGGTGAGCACACGCTCACGGTTCGGCTCCCGGTCGAGCTGCGCCGCGCCACGCTCGACGTCTACGAGGTCCGCGCGGACGGGTTCCGCGAGTACACCGTCGAGCCCGACGGGCCCGGCGAACTGCTCGTCCCGGTCACCCTTCCCGACGAGGGACGGATCGAGGGGCTGGCGCTCCGGGCGGTCGCGCTGGTCTACGCCGCGGACGGCTCGGAGACGATCCTCAGCGGCGAGTGGTCGGTCGGGTTCGACTACGCGGACTGATCCTGCCGGTCACGCGTCCAGTTCGCGGGCGACCGCGCGGAGAACCGATGCCACCCGGCTCGACACCTTGTGGTCGGGACGGTGGCCGCGCCGCAACTCGGGCTGGACGGTCGACTCGAGCACCTTGATCATGTCCTCGACCATCCCGTGCAGCTCATCCGGGGAGTGCCGTGGGCCACCCCGGGGCGCACGGTCCTGCGCGACGGTGGGCTCCTCGTGGACGACCACCCGGAGCGCCTGGGGGCCGCGCCGACCGGAGACCATGTCGAACTCCACCCGCTGGCGGGGCCGGAGCGTGTCCACGCCGGCAGGAAGGGCGTCGGACCGGACGTAGACGTCCTCCCCGCCCTCGTGGGACAGGAAACCGAATCCCTTCTCCGCGTCGTACCACTTGACCCTGCCACTGGGCACCGCGAACCACCTCTCCACACGATCGCGCACAGGTGCGACCGACCATCACCACGTCGCCGTCGAGCCTACCCTCGCCGAGGTGGCGGTTCGGTGCCCGCATCGGGCCGGTAGCCTGCCCGGTGTGACCTCAGATGCCCGACCCCCGGCCGACGACCCCGACCCCTGGAC
>NZ_JADDKI010000632.1:0-3849 GCF_015356725.1 Dietzia sp. SYD-A1 | reverse complement strand
CTCGGCGGTCGACGCCCTGCTGCCGCCGGGCCGCGAACGGGCGGTCGCCTTCTCCGTGGCCCTGATGGAGCTCGGCGCGTTGGTCTGCACGGCCCGGGCGCCGCGATGCGACGACTGCCCCCTGACCCCGTCGTGCGCGTGGCTGGCCGCCGGTAGGCCCGAATGGGACGGGCCACGGCGCCGCACCCAGACCTTCGTCGGAACCGATCGCCAGGTCCGCGGACTACTCCTCGACGTCCTGCGCGACGGCGACGGCACGGCGGGACGGGACCGGCTCGACGCGGTGTGGCCCGATCCGGCCCAGCGCGAACGAGCTCTCGACTCGCTCGTGGCAGACGGGTTGATGGTGAGGGCCGGCGATATCTATTCCCTGCCGGGCTGACCGACCGGGATCGCCGCGACGAAGCGTAGGCTCACCTACATGGCCGTCGTCAAGATCAATGCCCTGTCCGTACCGAGTCAGGCCGGACCCGAACTGGAGCGTCGCTTCGCCGAGCGCGCCCACACCGTGGAGAACTCCCCCGGCTTCCTCGGTTTCCAACTGCTGCGCCCCACCGCCGGCGAGGACCGCTACTTCGTGGTGACCACCTGGGAGGACGAGGCGTCCTTCGCCGCCTGGCGTGACGGTGACGCCCGGACCGCCCACGCCGGCCAGCACGGCAAGCCCGTCGCCGAGGGGGCCACCCTTCTCGAGTTCGACGTCGTGCTGGACGTCGCACCGTCCGCCTGACGCCCGGCACCTCCGCCGGCGCACCCCGTCATCTCACGTGGACCGGATCTCGGAACAGCCGTATCCGATCGCCTTCGGCCTGCTCTTCGTCATCGTGATGCTGCGCGCCAACGCCACCTACTGGCTGGGCCGCGGCGCGCTGAGCGGCGGCAGGCTGAGCGACAGGGTCGCCCGCCACCTGGAGGGCCGGCACATGCAACGCGCGCAGAAACTGTCCGCACGCTACGGCGTGGTCGCGGTACCGCTGTCGTTCCTCACCGTGGGTGTGCAGACGGCGATCAATTTCTCCGCCGGGTTCACCCGCATGCCGCTGACCCGGTACCTGCCGGCGGTGGTGGTCGGCTGTGCGTTGTGGGCACTGCTCTACTCCACTGTGGGCATGGTCGGGTGGAGTGCGATCACCACCCTCTGGTCCACGGTCTCCTCCTGACCCGACCAGACGGTCCGACCGCACCGGCCGACCGGTCACCCGACCGGGTCGCTACCTCCCGGGCACGGGCCCGACCACCGGCCCGAGCACATCCGCGTACCTGTCGTCGACCAGGGCCTCGATGTCCACGGGGTCGATCTGTCCGTCCTCGGTGAACACGTCTGCGAGCTGCTGTTCGCGTTCCACCGTGTCCGCGAGCGCCACCGGTCTGCGGGTACTGCGACTCTGCGAGAGTTCGGCGGCCTCCGGGGTCAGTCCCACGGCCTCCCCGTAGAACGCGGCCCACTGCGCTGGGTTCTGTGCCGTCCAGGTCCCCGCCTCGGCGAGTCGGACCAGGAGGTCGGCGATCGCGGTCTGACGTCGCGCGTCGGCGAGGGCGTCGTGGGAGGCGAGCCCGAACCAGAAGCCGTTGGACGCCTCCGCCGCCGTCGCGATGGTCCGGGCATCGGTCGTGGTCTGCGTGATGGCCGTGTACGGATCCCAGATGGCCCACGCGTCGGCGTCACCGCGCGCGAAGGCGGAACCCGCCTCGGCCGGCTGGAGAAAGACCATCTCGACGGACTCCGGCGAGACCCCGGCACCGCGGAGCTGCAGCAGGAGATGCCCGTGCGCCGACGTGCCCTTGGCCACCAGGACCTTCCGGCCCGCGAGGTCCGCCACGGACCGCACGGGAGAGTCACCGGGGACGAGGATCCGGTCCCCCTCACCCCCGTTGGCGTAGGCCGAGACGATCGACGCCCGCGCCCCCGCGGCCGCCCCGAAGACCGGCGGGGTGTTACCCGTCACGGCCAGATCGATCTGCCCCGCGTTGAGCGCCTCCACCTGGGGCGGGCCGGAGGTGAACGTGGAGAACTCGATCTCGTACGGGAGATCATCGAGCTCTCCCGCCGCGGTGAGCAGGGCCTGCGTGCCACCCTTCTGGTCCCCCACGCGCAGGACGAGGCCGGACAGGTCCGCGAGATCGACCCGGTCGGGCACCGGCGCCGCGGCCTCGGAGTCGCGGGTGGCGCACCCGGCGCCGACGAGCAGCACGATCAACGCCAGCGCCAGCGCCAGCAGAACGGCAGGGATCGCGGGGCGTCGGTGGATCGGGGAGAGCGTGGTGGTCATATCGAGTGGTCCTCGTCTGTGTGGTCGACGCCCAACGCGTCGAGGAGAGAGCGGCGGTGGCGGCCCGTCTCGCCCCCACCGCGGGGCAGGTCGATGGTCTCGGTGTGGCCGATGACGCCGTCGTCCAGGACGTGCACCCGGTCGGCCAGAGACACCGCCTCGTCGACGTCGTGCGTCACCAGCAGGACCCCGAAGCCGTGGTGGGTCCACAGCCTCAGCAGGAGTCGGTGCATGGTCCTCCGGGTGAGGGCGTCGAGCGCGCCGAAGGGCTCGTCGAGCAGCAGCAGCGCAGGCTCCGCGACGAGCGCCCGGGCGAGCGAGGTCCGCTGCGCCTGGCCGCCGGAGAGTTCTCCGGGGTAGGCAGCCTCTCGGCCCTCCAGGCCCACCTCGGCGAGGATCTCGGTGACCCGGTCCGACTTCTCCCCGCGGCCGACCTCGACCCTGTTGAGACCGTGCCGGACGTTCTCGGCCACGGTCCGCCAGGGCAGCAGACGGGAATCCTGGAACACGACAGCCGGCGGGCCGTCGATGTGGACGTCGCCCGACTCGAGATCCCGGTCGAGTCCGGCCAGTATGCGCAGCGCGGTCGACTTCCCGCTGCCACTCCGGCCGAGCAGGGCGACGATGTCGCCTCGAGGGATGGTCAGGTCGAGGTTCCGGAGAACGGTGGTGTCGCCGAAGCTGCGGGTGACACCGCGGAGCGCGCCCGCGGGGGCGAGGGTGGTGGGCATTCCTGGGGCTCCCGATCGCTGGACGGTGGTCATGTGCGCTGGGCGGTGGTCATCGGTAGTGGCGCAGTGCGCGGGCCTCGGCGACGCGCACGATCGCGTCGGTGAGGATCCCCAGCAGCGCGTACACGACCAGGCCGACGATGATCACGTCGATGCGGAAGTAGTCACGGGCGTTCATGATGAGGTAACCGATGCCGTTGGTCGCGTTGAGCTGCTCGGCCACGATGAGGGTCAGCCAGGCGATCGCGAGCGACTGGCGCACGCCCACCAGGACCTGGGGCGCGATCGACGGCAGGATCACCTCCGTCAGTCGCTGGCGCCGGCTGAATCCGAAGACCGTGGCCATGTCCTGCAGCCTGGGATCCACCTGCCGCAATCCCGACGCGGTGTTGAGGTAGATGGGAAACACCACCCCGAGTGCGATGAGGAGCACCTTGGGGGTCTCGCCGATGCCGAACCACAGGATGAACAGCGGGATCAGCCCGAGGTGGGGAAGCGCGCGCAGCATCTGCAGCGGGGGGTCCACGAGGGCGTCCGCGACCCGCGAGGTCCCGACGATCACCCCGAGGACCAGTCCGGCCACGGCCCCCAGGACGAACCCCTGGGCCACGCGGACGCCCGAGACCGCCAGCGCGTCCGCGAGTTCGCCGGAGGCGATGAGCTCCAGCGCCGAGGAGGCGATCAGCTGCGGGGCGGGAAGGATCCGCTCCGGCAGGAGGCCCGTGGCGCCGGCGATCTGCCAGATCAGGATCAGCACGACGGGGCTGAGCCAGCGCAGCCATGTCATGCCGCGGAGGGCCCTGCGGGGCCTCGCGACGCGGCGCCCCGGGGACCGGGGCGTCCGGTTC
>NZ_JADDKI010000631.1:0-1051 GCF_015356725.1 Dietzia sp. SYD-A1 | reverse complement strand
GTCAGTGCCCACCCCGCCGCCGCCAGGTCGGCGGTCAGCCCCTCGAGATGCGGCCACGGCCGCTCGGGGTTGACGTGATCGGGTGTCAGCGGGGAGATGCCGCCCAGGTCGTCCACCCCCGCGCCGATGAGAGCCAGCACCTCCCCCCGGTCCACCAGATTCGGCGGGGCCTGGACGGCGACCCGCGGGTCGAGCACCAGGCGCGCGACGGCGATCGCGGCGAGGAACTCGCCGGTGTCCGCGTCGGCCGAGTCGCGCATGGCGGTGTCGGGCTTGGCCCGGAAATTCTGGACGATCACCTCCTGGAGGTGTCCGAACTCCCTGGCCAGTCCGGCCAACGCGAGCAGACTCTCGGCCCGTTCGGTCCGGTTCTCCCCGATACCGACCAGGATCCCCGAGGTGAACGGCACCGCGAGACGCCCGGCGTCGGTCAGGGTCCGTAGCCTCACCGCGGGGTCCTTGTCCGGGCTGCCGTGGTGGCACGCACCCGGGGTGGTGAACAGCCTCGTGGCCGTGGTCTCGAGCATCATCCCCATCGACGGTGCGACCGGCTTGAGCATGGACATCTCCGACCAGCTCATCACCCCGGGGTTGAGATGCGGCAGCAGCCCCGTCTCCTCCAACACCCGGATGGCCATGGCCCTGACGTAGTCCAGGGTCGAGGAGAAGCCGCGCGACTCGAGCCACTCCCTCGCCTCGGGCCAGCGGTCCTCCGGTCGGTCGCCCAACGTGAAGAGCGCCTCCTTGCACCCGGCCTCCGCGCCGCGTCGGCACAGGTCCACCACCTCGTCGGGGTCGAGGAACAGCCCCTCGCCGGCGGCCCGGAGCTTGCCCGGAACGGTCACGAACGTGCAGTAGTGGCAGCGGTCGCGGCACAGGCGGGTGAGCGGGACGAACACCTTGCGGGAGTAGGTCACCACCCCCGGGCGTCCCTCGTCGACGAGCCGTGCGTCGCGGCGCGCGGCCGCCAGCCCGGTCAGCCGGACGAGATCGTCACCACGCGCGGCCAGCAACACCGCCGCCTCGGTCACGTCGAGGGTGAGCCCGTCGG
>NZ_JADDKI010000630.1:0-8522 GCF_015356725.1 Dietzia sp. SYD-A1 | reverse complement strand
GACCAGCACCACCAGCGCGAGTGCCCGCCGGCCGGGCCCCGGTGCGTCCGGGGTCGCGGCGACCGGCTCACCCGCCGGGTCACGCTCCCGGTCGTCGGTCCGGTCGTCGGTCCGGCCGTCCGCGGGCTCATCCGCCGGGTCGTCCGTCCTGTCGGCTGCACTGGGGATGGGGGTGGGGGGCATGCCGTGGATGGTAGTGATGTAGAGCACCCGTTCCCGCAGGTCATTCGGCATGCCCCTGAATCCTGCTCGAATCCGTCCCGATCGGGAGTGTTAACCTGGGTCGGCGGGCTCGGTTCCCACGGGTCTGTTCCGACGCCCACCCCGACCACCACCGGAGCCAACGGCACGTGACCTTGACCCTCGCCCTCGCAGTGGCCTTCGGCATCGCGGCGATCTCACCGTTGCTGGCCCGCACGATGGGGCGGGACGCGGGGTGGCCGCTCGCCGCCATGCTCGGCGGCCTCGCCCTGTACATCTGGTTCGCCATCCCCGTCGACACCGTCGCGTCGGTCGAGTGGATGCCCGCACTCGGTGTCGAACTCCGTCTGTCCCTCGATCCGCTGGCCCGCGTGTTCACCATGATCGTCCTCGGGATCGGGGCCGTGGTGATGGCCTACTCGTCCCGGTACCTCGGACGCGGCTCGGGCCACGGTGGGTACTACGGCCTGATGACGCTGTTCGCCGCGTCCATGCTCGGGCTCGTCCTGGCGGACGACGTGGTGGTGCTCTTCGTCGCATGGGAGTTCACGACCCTCTGCTCGTTCTTCCTCATCACGCTCGCGGGCCCCAAGGGCACGCAACCCGCCGTGCGGACGTTGCTCGTCACCGTCGCCGGCGGGCTCTGTCTGCTCACCGCCGCGGCGCTCATGGTGGTCCGCACCGGTACCACGGTCCTGTCGGAGATCCTGGTCGACCCGGTGTGGTCCGCCGACCCCGCCTTCGCGGCCGTCATCGCGGTGCTCATCGCCATGGCCGCGTTCACCAAGTCCGCCCAGTTCCCGTTCCAGGCGTGGTTGCCCGACGCGATGGTCGCGGCGACCCCGGTCAGCGCGTATCTGCACGCCGCCGCCATGGTCAAGGCCGGCATCTACCTGCTGCTGCGGTTCTCCGAGGCGCTGCACGACGTCCCGGTGTGGAATCTGCTGCTCATCACCTGCGGTATGACCACCGCGGTCCTCGGCGCCGTGTTCGCCATGCAGCGCGACGACCTCAAGGAACTGCTCGCCTACTCCACGATCAGCCAGCTGGGCTTCCTGGTGGCGACGATCGGCGTGGGCACCCCGGCCGCCATGGTCGCCGCGATCATCCACACCATCGCCCACGCGCTGTTCAAGTCGTCCCTGTTCATGTTCGTGGGCGTGGTCGACCACCAGACCGGCACCCGCGCCATGAGCGGCCTCCCGCGGCTGTACCGCATCATGCCCGGCACCGCGATCGGTGTGGGGCTGGCCGCGGCATCGATGGCGGGGCTGCCCCCTCTGTTGGGCTTCGTGTCCAAGGAGTGGATGTTCAAGTCCATGCTCGACGCGCCGGGGGGCGCGTGGGCCGGTCCCGCGCTCGGCGCGCTGGCGGTGTTCGCCGCCACGTTCACCTTCGCCTACTCCGCGCGCTTCCTGCTCGGCGGGTTCGTCACCCACGGCCCGCCGGCGGGTCCCGGGCCCGAACCGGTGCACAGCACCCCGGAGACCATCGAGGCCCCGCGCGCCTCGTTCTTCCTCCCCGCCGCCCTTCCCGCGGTGCTGGGGCTGGTGCTCGGGCTCACCGGGTTCCTGCTCGAGCCGGCGGTCGCGGCCGCCGCACGCGCGTCGATCGGTGAGGGCTACGAGGCCGACTTCGGTCTCTGGCACGGGTTCGCGCCCGAGCTGTTCATGTCGATGATCGTGATCACGCTGGGGATCGTGCTGGTCGTGGTGCGCCACCCGGTCGACCGCTTCCTCGACCGTGAACTCGCCCCCATCACGGGTGTGGCGACGGTCGACGCGCTGCGCCGCTGGGCCATCGCGGGCGGGGCGCGCGTGGGCGACGTCACCCGGACGGACCGGATCTCCCGGCACGTCTGGGCGGTCCTGCTGGTGCTGGTGGCCCTGGCGGCCGTCGGGGTCGTGGCGGTCCGCCCCGAGCCCGAGGTGGGCTCACCTGTCCGCGCGGAGGACTGGATCGTGGTGGTCCTGCTCGTGGTCGGCACCGCGGCCATGGTCATCTCCCGCTCCCGTCTCGGTGCCGTCGCGAACGTCGGGATCGTCGGCTTCGCCATGGCGCTGTGGTTCTTCACCCTGGGCGCCGTCGACGTGGCCCTGACCCAGCTCCTCGTCGAGGTCCTCACCGTCGTCGTCATCGTCCTGGTCCTCCAGCGTCTGCCCCGCGCCTTCCACACGGTCTCCCGCTCGCGCACGCTCGTCAGCGCGGCGGTCGCGATCGTGGTCGGCCTCGCCTCGGGTGCGGCGGTGTGGGCCATGACCGGTCGCCGGGAACTCTCCGACGTCGGCCGGTACTTCCTCGACAACGCCGAACAGGACACCGGCGGTATCAACGTGGTCAACACCGTCCTGGTCGACTACCGAGCCCTGGACACCCTCGGCGAACTCACCGTGCTCGGGGTCGCCGGGCTCGCGGTGATCCTCGCACTGCACGCCAGACGCGCCCTGCCCCGCCGCGACGTCCCGCTCGCCGTCCACGCGGATTCGCCCCTGCTGTCCGCGCAGGACAACGGCGTCTTCCTGCGCACGTTCGCCCGCATCCTCGGCCCCCTGATCGTGCTGCTGTCGCTCTACTTCCTCGTCCGCGGCCACAACGCCCCCGGTGGAGGGTTCAACTCGGCGCTCATCGGCGGGGCCGGGATCGCGATCTACTACCTGCGGGCACCGAGCGACAAGGCGGCGCGGATCCGTGTGCCGTACGTCGCGGTCATCGCGGCGGGCGTCATCATCGGCGTCGTCACGGGCCTGGCGGGCTTCGTCGACGGCTCGTTCCTGCTCCCGCTGCACGCCTACCTCGGCGACGTACACCTGACCACCGCGCTGATCTTCGACGTGGGCGTCTACCTGGCCGTGCTCGGTGTGATCATGGCCGCGATCGACAAGCTCGGCGGGGACGACCGGAGCGATGAACCCGCCGTGCCGCCGCCACCGCCCACCGGGCCGGGTGCGGAGGCCACCGCCCCGGCCGCCACCGAGGACGCGGACCGGGTCATCGACGTCACCGACAACCGGGAGGTACAGGCATGACCCTCGCGATCTCCGTCGGCGTCCTGATGGCCGGCTTCGTGTTCCTCGTCCTGCAGCGCGGGATGGTCCGGGTGATCCTGGGCTTCATCCTGCTCAGCCACGCGGCGCACCTCACGCTCATGGCGGCCGGCGGCGCGTCGCGCCGCGAGGCCCCGCTGGTGTCCGACCCGGACCCGGCGCTGACCTCCGACGGTCTGCCGCAGGCGTTCGTCCTCACGGCCATCGTCATCGCGTTCGCCATCACGATCTACCTGCTCGTGCTGGCGGTGATCGGCGGTGACGACGACGACACCGACATCGGCGACCTCGACCCCCTGGACCTCCTCCCCGAGACCCCGGGCGGCGCCCACCCGGAGGACCCGGAGCCCGATGAGCCGTCGACCCACGACGCGGAAGGGGTCCACCGATGACGCTGGAGTCCGCCCTCACGCTGTTCGTCGCCGTCCCGCTGCTGACGGCGGGAGTGCTCGTCGCGGTCGCCTCGAGGACACGGCTGATCCTCACCGTGCTGTTCGCGGTGCTCGGGACGCAGTTGGCCGCGGCCGTGGCCACCGTGCCGTGGGTGTCGGACGGCTCGGTCGTGGTGCACCAGGTCGCCCTGTGGGCGCCCGGGGTGTCCATCCCGTTCGTGCTCGACATGTTCTCCGCGCTCATGCTCACGGTCACGAGCCTGTTGACGCTCACGTGTGCCGCCTTCGCGGTCGCGGCCGGGGAGGCGTACAAGAGGTTCTACCCACCGCTGGTCCTCCTGGTGACCGCCGGCGTGAACGGCGCCCTGCTCACCGGGGATCTGTTCAACTTCTTCGTCTTTGTCGAGGTCATGCTCCTGCCCTCCTACGGGCTCATGATGATCACCCGGTCCGGGCGTGCGAGCGTGGTCGGCGTCGCGGCCTCGCGCCTCTACATCTCGGTCAACCTCCTCGCCTCGACCATCTTGTTGATCGGGGTCGCGCTGATCTACGGGGTGACGGGGACCGTCAACATCGCCCAGCTCCACGGGGCCGCCTCGGAGGACACGGCCGTGGCCGTGGCCACCGCCCTGGTGCTCTTCGCTCTCGCGATCAAGGCCGCGGTGGTCCCCGTGCACGGGTGGCTGGCGCGCGCGTACCCCAAGATGTCCCCCGCGGTGACCGCGATGTTCTCGGGCCTGCACACCAAGATCGCGATCTACGCGATCTACCGCATCTACGCGGTGATCTTCGACGGCGACTCGCGCTATCTGTGGGTGGGGGTCGTCGTGTTCTCCGCGACCATGCTCATCGGCGTGCTCGGCGCGGTGGGCGAGGCCGCGCCCCGCTCGATCCTCGCGTTCCACATGGTCAGCCAGATCGGCTACATCCTCCTGGGAGTCGCGCTGTTCGGCCCCATCGGCCTGACCGCCGGCATCTTCTATCTGCTGCACCACATGATCGTCAAGGCCGCGTTGTTCCTGGCGATCGGCGCGATCGAGGTGCGCTACGGTCCCCGGCGGCTGGGGCAGCTCTCGGGACTGGCCAAGACCGAACCCCTCGTCGCGGTCGCCTTCTTCGCCTCCGCGATGTCGCTGGCCGGGATCCCGCCCTTCTCCGGTTTCGTCGCCAAGCTCAGCCTCATCATCGCGGCCCTGGACGCCGGCCAGATCGCCGCCGCGGCCGTCGCGGTGGTGGTGAGCATCCTGACCCTGCTGTCGATGCTCAAGATCTGGACCGGGATCTTCTTGGGCGAACCCACGCCCACCGACTCCCGCACACTCCCGGAGGGTCTGGACCCGGCGCACTCGGAGGCGACGGGCATCCCCGACGGCAGGGACGTCGACGGGCGGCACCGCGACGGGGTCGAGATCACCGGCGCCGCAGCGGGCGCCACGCCGACCGACACGATGGCTCCCGCCTCGACCACCGCCTCGACCACCGCCACTGACACCGTCACTGAGACCGCCACTGTCGCGGACACCGCGGAGGCCGGCTCGCCCGACCCGGACATGGTGCCCCCGGGCCGCCGGATCGGCCTGGCACTGGCGGCGCCCGCGCTGGCGTTGTCCGTGGTGACGCTGGCGCTGGGCCTGGGGGGTCAGCTCCTGCTCGAGCTGTCCGGGACCGCCGCGGCCAACCTCTACGATCCGACCACCTACATCCAGGCGGTGCTCGGATGACCTCCACCCTGACCTGGCCACTGAGAATCGCGTGGTTCCTGCTCTGGTTCTTCTGGCAACAGACCACCACCAGCGCGAAGGTCGTCCGCGACGCCTTCCTGCCCCACGCCTCGATCACCCCGGGCTTCGTGCGGTTCCCCACCAGGTGCCGCAGCGAACTCGAGGTGACGATGCTGTCCTCCCTCATCACCCTGACGCCGGGAACGCTGACCCTGGGTGCGCATCACCCCGGGGAGGGTGAGGACTGGGAGATCGTGGTCCACGGCATGTACTTCCCGGATCCCGACGACCTGACCGCCTCGCTACACGACTTGGAGAACCACATGCTGCGGGCGATCCGTCGAGAGGGGTTGACCCGATGATCGTCGTCGACATCGCCATCGTCCTGGTCGCCATCGCGGCGGTCCTGTCCTCCTACCGTATGATCCGCGGCCCCCACGCCGGGGACCGCGCCATCGCGGCGGACCTGCTCTTCTTCGCGTTCATCGCCCTTCTCGCCCTGGTCGGCGTGAGAGTGGACAGCCCCTTCGTCTACGACCTCGTCCTGGTCGCGACGCTGGTGGGCCTGGTCTCCGCCCTCTCACTGGCCCGACTCATGTCCGGAGGTAGACGATGAGCTGGGAACTGGTGGCGACCGTCCTGGGATCGGTCTCCGTCCTCGTCGGCGCGGTGGTGTTCCTCGGCGGCGCCATCGGTCTCCTGCGATTCCCCGATCTCTACGTCCGTTCGTCGGCGATCGGCGCGGCCGCCGGACTCGGCCTGGTGTTCGTGATCGCCGGAGCCTTCCTGCTGCACCCCACCTGGGAGGCCGCGCCCAAGGTGGCCGTGGCAGCCATCCTCCAGTTCGCCTCCTCGGCGATCGGCGCGATGTACATCGCGCGCGCCGGGTTCCTCTCCGGGGCCGCGCCCACCACCGCGACCCGCTACTCGCAGATCGAGTTCACGACCGGGCCCCCGACCGACTCCACGGAGGTGACACGCGATGACTGAGCCACGCGAACTCTCGGACGATCCCGCGGCACCACCGACCGACGCCACCGGGTTCGCGCTCATCGACGCGTCCGACGAGGACGACACCTCCTACGGCGAGATGAGTCTCGACGAGGCGACGCGGCGCCTGACCAGGCTGCGCTCACGCGGCGACCTGAGAGCCGCGTCGCAGCTCATGGCCTCGCTACCCGACCAGGTCGTGGTGGACATGTTCGAGCGCAGCACCGACAGGGACCTGGCCGTCGCGTTCCGCCTGCTGCCCAAGGGACGTGCGCTCGTGGTGTTCGAGGCCCTCGACGCCCCGGTCCAGTCGGATCTGCTCCGGGGACTGCGTGAGGAGCAGGTCGCCCACCTGTTCGAGGAACTCGACCCCGACGACCGCGTGGCGCTCATGGACGAGCTCCCGGCCCTCGTCGCCACCCGCCTCCTCCGCGGCCTGCCTCCGGAGGAACGGGCCCTCACCAACGAGATCCTCGGCTACCCGGCCGGCTCCATCGGCCGCAGGATGACGCCGGAGTTCGTCTCGGCACGACCGGAGATGACGGCCGAGCAGGCGCTCGCCCGGGTCCACGACCGGCTCGCCGACGTGGAGACCATCTACACCATCCCCGTCGTGGACCAGGGGCGCCGACTCGTCGGAGTGGTCGGTCTCCGGTCACTGATGGGCGCGGATCCCCGCGAGCTCGTCGGGGACCTCATGAACGACGCCATCTCGATCCACGCCCGGGCCTCCGAAGAGGAGGCCGCCCGTCTCAGCGCGGACGAGCGGGTGATCGTCCTGCCCATCACCGACGAGGAGGACCGCCTCGTGGGCATCCTCACCGTCGACGACGCGCTGCGGATCCTCGAGGACGCCGAGACCGAGGACGCGGCCCGCCAGGGTGGCGCCGAGCCCCTCCGCCGGCCGTACCTCTCCACGCCCGTCCGCTCCATCGTCCGCTCCCGCGTGGTGTGGCTGCTGGTGCTCGCCCTGGGCGCCGCGCTCACCGTGCAGGTGCTGGCGGTGTTCGAGACCACCCTGGAGCAGGTGGTGGCGCTGTCGCTCTTCGTGCCGCTCATCATCGGCACCGGCGGCAACACCGGCAACCAGGCGGCCACGACCGTCACGCGCGCGCTGGCACTCGGAGACGTCCGACCCCGCGACGCCCTCCGGGTGCTCGTGCAGGAGGTACGGACCGGGTTCATCCTGGGCCTGGCCCTCGGCGGCGTGGGGCTTCTCGCCGCCGGGTTCATCTTCGGTTTCGATTTCGGCCTGGTCATAGGCCTGACACTGCTGGCGCTGTGCACCATCGCCGCCACCGTGGGCGGGCTCATGCCGCTGCTCGCGCAGTCCGTCAGGGCCGACCCCGCGGTGTTCTCCAATCCGTTCATCACCACCTTCGTCGACGCGATCGGGTTGATCGTCTACTTCCTCATCGCCCGCTCCGTCCTGGGGTTGTAGTGGACGGTCCCGCTTCGAGGCCGGAGGGATCGTCACCGTGGACGTGGTGACCGTCGTCCTGCAGGCCCTGGTGATCGTGCTGGTGCTCAACATCCTGGCCTGCCTCGTCCGGGTGGTCCGCGGCCCCTCCCCGCGGGACCGCGTCACCGGGGTCGTCCTGGCCGGCACCACCGGGGCGGCGTCGCTGGCGGTGCTCTCGGTGATCGGCCCTCTGCCGTCGCTGCGGGATGCAGCGCTCGTCCTGGTGGCGCTGGCGCTGGTCCTCACCGTCACGATGGTCACCGCCCGCCCGCGATGAGTGGTGCGGGCGAGGTCCTCGACGTCGCGGTGGTCATCGCCGCCGTCCTCGGGGGCCTGTTCTTCACCGCCGGGACGGTCGGGCTCCTCCGGTTCCCGGACCTGCGCAGCCGGCTCCACGCCATCACGAAGGCGGACACCCTCGGGCTGGGGTTCGTGATGCTCGCACTGTCACTCCGGGCGGAATCCGGGTGGGAGGTCGCCAAGTACGCCACCATCTGGGTGCTCGGGATGACCGTCGCGGCCGTGGCCGCGACCCTGCTCGCCGCGGAGCCGGACCGGGGGGCGGCCCCGTGATCGGTGCCGGCGTGATCGACATCGTGGTGGGCGTCGCGGCCCTCGCCGCGGCCGCCGTCGCCCTCTCGGTGCGGGACCGGCTCACCGCTCTGGTCTCGTTCGTCCTCCTCGGCGGACTCCTGCCCAGACGAGCGCGAGG
>NZ_JADDKI010000065.1:0-6389 GCF_015356725.1 Dietzia sp. SYD-A1 | reverse complement strand
GGCCTGCTCGGCCTCACGGGCGCGGCGACGCGCGGCGCGGCTGCCGAGCTCGGTGTCGTCGGTGATCCGCGGGATCTCGCCCGTGAGCTCGGAGACACTCACGCCGCTGCCGCCCTCGTCCGCCCGCCGACGCCGACGCGCCTTGGGTGCGGCCGCGTCCGACTGCTCCGCGCCCATGCGCTTGAGCAGCTCCGCCACGGTGATCTGCTGACCGTCCTGATCCTCGGCCATCTCAGCTCCCCTTCCCGTCGCCGCCCGCGTCCCGGTCGAGACGCTGCAGAATGAGCCCCTCCCGCAGGGCCCACGGACAGATTTTCACACTTTCCAAACCCAGAGCCCTCATCGACGCCTCCGCCACCAGTGCTCCCGCGACCACCTGATGCGACCGGTCAGAGCTGATGCCCTCCAACTCTGCCCTGTCAGCGGCCGTCATGCGAGAGATAAACGCGATCACCTGCCGCAGTCCCGAGGCGGTGAGGATCCGCTCGACCCGCGGACCCTCCGACGACGGCGCCGCACCGGTGAGCCGAGCCAACGTGCGGAACGTCTTGGACGTGGCGCAGGCCAGGTCGGGGACACCGGCCGCCCGCAGTTCCCTGGCGGGGCCCTCCAGCTCGGCGTCGATGAAGTCGCGCAGCTGGTTGATGCGCTTGCGCTCCGGCGGATCGGTCTTGAACCAGTCGTGCGTCAACCGCCCGGCACCCAGCGGCAGACTGAAGGCGTACTCGGGCAGTTCGTCCTCACCGTTCGTCAGCTCCAGTGAGCCGCCCCCGATATCGAGGTTGACGATCCGACCGGCGCTCCAGCCGAACCACCGGCGGGCCGCGAGGAAGGTCATGCGCGCCTCGTCCTCGCCGGAGAGCACGCGCAGCGCGATCCCGGTCTCCTTCTCGACCTTCTCGAGCACCGCGTCCGAGTTGGCGGCGTCGCGAACGGCAGAGGTCGCCAGGGCCATGACCTCGCGGCACTTGGTGGCCTTGGCCAGGTCAGCGGCCTCGCTGACGGCGTCGACGAGCCTGGCGACGCCGGTCTTCGAGATGTTGTTGTCCTCATCGAGGTACTCGATGAGGCGTAGACGCGTCTTGGAGTCGTTCATGGGAGTGGGATGCCCCCCGCGATGGGCGTCGACCACGAGGAAATGGACCGTGTTGCTCCCGACGTCCAGGACACCTAATCTCACACGCCCACCCTAAACGGTCTACGGTCGCAGGTTGTGACCGCCACCGAACGCACCAGCAGCCCGGGCGCGCCCGCCGCGGAAGTCCCCCTCGACTTCCCCCGCGAGTGGTACACGTTCCCCGACCCGGCGAACGACCAGCATCTCGTGTCCGCGGACATGACGTGGCTGCTGTCCTCGTGGACGTGCGTGTTCGGCACACCGGCCTGCCACGGCATCGAGGCCGGGCAGCCCGACGCGGGCTGCTGCACACACGGCGCATTCCTGTGTGACGACGACGACCGCTCCCGCCTGACGGTGAACGTCGAGCTCCTGGGTCCCGACGACTGGCAGCACCGCGAGGCCGCGCTGGAGGCGGCGGAGGCCGAGGGCGGCGATCTCGAGCCGTGGCTGGAAGAGGACGACCTCACCGGGGACGACGGCGAGCCCGAGCCCGCTCTGCGGACGCGCCGCCTGGGCGGTCGGTGCGTGTTCTTCAACGACGTCGGATTCCCGGCCGGCTCGGGCTGCGCCCTGCACCACATGGCGGCGCGGACGGGCCGCACCCTGCCCGAGTCGAAGCCGGACGTGTGTTGGCAGTTGCCGATCCGCCGGACGCAGGAATGGGAGACCCGGGCCGACGAGGTCGAGGTCCTCCACACCCGTATCGCCGAGTACGACCGCCGCGGCTGGGGCCCCGGCGGGCTGGACCTGGACTGGTACTGCACCGGCTCGCCCGAGGCGCACGTCGGTGCCGAGCCGGTGTTCGTCTCGCTGCGCGACGAGCTGGTGGAACTGCTGGGGGCCGACTGCTACGAGGTGCTGGCCGCGGCGTGCCGGCGCCGCCGCCAGTTGGGGATCGTCGCGGTGCACCCCGCGACCGAGCGGGCGGCCTCCGGGTCCTGATCCGGCGCGGAGGCCGGGCGCGGCGGTCAGCCCTCGAACTTGTAGCCCAGCCCGCGGACCGTCACCAGGTGGACCGGCTTGCCCGGATCCTGTTCGATCTTGGACCGCAGCCGCTTGACGTGGACGTCCAGCGTCTTGGTGTCGCCCACATAGTCCGACCCCCAGACGCGGTCGATGAGCTGGCCGCGGGTGAGCACTCGCCCCGAGTTGCGCAGCAGGTACTCGAGCAGGTCGAACTCCTTGAGCGGGAGGGTCACCACACTTCCGCGGACGGTCACCGTGTGTCGCTCGATGTCCAGTCGCACCGGCCCGGACTCCAGTACACCGATGTCGTCCGCCTGGTCGCCCTCCGAGTCCGCCCCACGCCTCAGGACGGCGCGGATGCGGGCGATGAGCTCACGGGCGGAGTAGGGCTTGGTCACGTAGTCGTCGGCCCCCAACTCCAGCCCGACCACCTTGTCGATCTCGCTGTCGCGCGCGGTCACCATGATGACCGGGACGCTCGAGGTCACGCGCAACCGCTTGCACACGTCGGTTCCGGACATGCCCGGGAGCATGAGATCCAGTAATACGATGTCGGCGCCCTCCGCGTCGAAGCTCTCCAGCGCTGTCGGGCCGTCGCCGGCGATGGTGACCTCGAAGCCCTCCTTGCGCAGGAGGAACGCCAGCGGATCCGCCAGCGAGGCCTCGTCCTCTACGATCAGCACCCTGGTCACGGCACCTGGTCCTCTCCTTGTCGGTCGTGCTCGGCGGGGGCCGGGGGCCCCTCGCCACCCGGCTCCACATGGGCCGGAAGTTCGAGTGTGAACGTCGACCCGGTCCCGGGTCGGCTCCAGATGCTGACGGCGCCGTTGTGGTTCTGTGCCACGTGCTTGACGATCGCCAGTCCCAGTCCGGTCCCGCCGGTGGCCCGGGACCGGGCCTTGTCCACGCGGAAGAACCGTTCGAAGACGCGGGTCTGGTGCTCGGGCGCGATGCCGATCCCCCGGTCGGTGACCCGAAGCATGACGGTGTCGCCGTCGAGTGACCGGGTGATCGAGACCGGGGTGCGTTCGGGCGAGTAGTTGACGGCGTTCGAGATGAGGTTGGTCAACGCGGTGACCAACAGGGTCCAGTCGCCCGACACCTCGAGCCCGGACGGGGCGTCGGTGATCAACTCGATCCCCGCCGCCTCCGCCGCGGCAGCCGACCGGCGCATCGCCTCGTCCACCACGGCGTCCACGTCCACCGGCTCGGGATCGCGGATCCGCTCCGCGCCCTGCAGCCGGGACAGCTCGATGAGCTCGGAGACCATCTTGCCCAGTCTGTGGGCCTCGTTCACCACGCGTCCGCCGAAGTACTCGACCGACTCCGGGTCGTCCTTGGACTCGAGCAACGCCTCGGCCAGCACCGCCATCGCCCCCACCGGGGTCTTGAGTTCATGGGACACGTTGGCCACGAAGTCGCGTCGGGCGGCCTCCATGCGGCGCTGTTCGGAGTCGTCGTCGGCGAACACCACCGCGAACTGCCCGAGGTGACCGCCGAGGATCTCGCTCCGACCGCTCACCGACGGGATTCGACGGCGCCCCGCGGTGACCTTGGCGGGAAGGTCGAACGCCGACGGCTGGCCGGAGGCGAACGTGGCCTCGGCGGCGCTCCACACCGGGTCCACCAGGAGCCGGTCGTCCACGATCCCCAGTTCCGCGGCGCGACGGTTGTAGAGCACCACGTCCTGATGGCGGTCCACCACGGCCAGCGCGTAGGGAGCCTGGTGGTACACCGCCCGCAGGACCTCCAGCCGGCTCGGCCCCTGCTGCTCGGCCAGCCGGAGCTCACGGCGTGCGTGCAACCGGGGGACGACGAAGCCGCCGACGATGAAGCCGACCACCGCGGCGACGATCGCGAGGGCGATCCCGAAACTGACCTGCACGTGCCAGATACTACGGTGCGGCGAACCGACGACCACAACAGAGAACCCCCGTCCATCCGCGGGAAGTCCGCAGGTGGACGGGGGTTCTCCGTGTGTTCACCGGAGTGTCACCTACTTCTGGGCGCCCTGGCTGGCGACTGCGGCGGCCCCCGCGGCCGCGGCCTCCGGGTCGAGATAGGTGCCACCCGGGTTGGCGACCAGACCGGAGTCGTCGAAGCGGTAGACGAGCGGGATGCCGGTGGGGATGTTCAGGCCCGCGATGTCCTCGTCGGAGATGCCGTCGAGGTGCTTGACCAGCGCACGGAGCGAGTTGCCGTGCGCGGCGACCATCACGGTCTTGCCCTCCGCCAGCTGTGGGGCGATCTCGGCGGCGTAATACGGGATGAACCGGTCCACGACGTCCTTGAGGCACTCGGTCAGCGGCACCTCCGGCAGGTCGGCGTAGCGGGCGTCCGCCGACTGCGAGTACTCGTTGTCCGGGTCGATCGCCGGCGGCGGCGTGTCGTAGCTGCGGCGCCACAGCATGAACTGCTCGTCGCCGTACTCGTCCTTGATCTCCGCCTTGTTGAGGCCCTGGAGCCTGCCGTAGTGACGCTCGTTGAGCTTCCAGTGCCGCACCACCGGGATCCAGTGCCGGTCGCAGGCGTCGAGCGCGATGTTGGCCGTCGTGATGGCCCGGCGGAGCAGGGACGTGAACAGGACGTCCGGCAGGATGCCCTCCTCGGCGAGGAGCCTGCCTCCGCGGACCGCCTCCTCGCGTCCGAGGTCGGTGAGGTCCACATCGACCCATCCGGTGAACTGGTTGGAGGCGTTCCACGTGGACTGACCGTGACGCAGCAGGACGAGGGTTCCGTAAGCCATGCGGCCATTATGACCCGACGCACGAGGACTACGGTGCAGACATGACCACAGACGCCGGCAACACCCCCGATCGACCCGACCGGCCGTGGACCGACCACTACACCCCGGGCACCGCGCACGACCTCGCGTACGGCAGCACCACGCTGATCGATCAGTTCGACGACGCCGTGCGGGCCTACTCCGACCGGCCCGCGACCGAGTTCTTCGGCCGCCTGACCTCCTACTCCGAGATCGGCAGCCGGGTCCGCCGCGCCGCCGAGGGGCTGCGGCGCCTCGGGGTGGGTCGCGGGGACCGGGTCGCGGTGCTGTTGCCGAACTGTCCGCAGGGGATCGTCGTGTTCTACGCCGCGCTGCGGATCGGCGCGATCGTGGTCGAGCACAACCCGCTCTACACCGCCGACGAGCTCGCGGGCCCGTTCGCCGACCACGGCGCGCGGGTGGTGGTGACCTGGAACGTCGTCGCCGGCACGGTGCGCGAGCTGGCCGACCGCCCGGGAACGGCCATCGAGCACATCATCGCCGTCGACCTGCTCGACGAACTCCCCGCGGCCAAGCGCCTGGCGCTGAAGCTCCTGCCCGTCCCGTCGCTGCGCGCCTCGCGAGCGAAGCTGTCGGTCCCCGCCCCCGGGACCCTGGATTGGCGAGATCTGGAGACCGGGCCGGAGCTGGACTTCTCCCATCCGCGGCCGCGCGCCGAGGATCCGGCGCTGATCCTCTACACCTCCGGCACCACCGGCACGCCCAAGGGGGCCACCCTCTCGCACGCCAACCTGGTGGCCAACGCCACGATGGGCGAGGCCTGGGTGCCCGGGCTCGAGCCGGGTAGGGAGCGGTTCCTGGCCTCGCTTCCGATGTTCCACGCGTACGGGGTGACGATGTGCGTGGTGTTCGGCATCGCCCAGGGCGCGCGGCTGCAACTCGTGCCGACACCCGACATGGACCTCATCATGCCGATCCTGGCCAAGGACCTGCCGACCTTCATCCCGGCAGTCCCACCGATCTACTCGAAGATCCTCGAGGAGGCCGACCGGCGGGGGATCTCGCTGCGGGGCGTGCGGCACTCGTTCTCTGGCGCGATGAGCCTGCCCGCCGACCTCATCGGCAGGTGGGAGGCCGCGACCGGGGGCCTGCTGGTGGAGGGATACGGGATGACCGAGACCTCCCCCATCACCGTCGGCAATCCCATGTCGACGGCGAGGCGGGCCGGCAGCATCGGCATCCCCTTCCCCGACACCGATGTCCGCGTCTCCCACAAGGACGATCCCTCCGTCGACGCCTCCCCGGGCGAGCCCGGCGAGCTGCTGGTCAGGGGCCCGCAGGTCTTCCCGGGGTACTGGGGAAACCCCGAGGCCACGGCCGAGACCTTCCACGACGGATGGCTGCGCACCGGCGACGTCGTGACCCAGGATCCCGACGGTTTCCTCCACGTGGTGGACCGCATCAAGGAGATGATCGTCACCGGCGGGTTCAACGTGTACCCCTCCGAGGTCGAGGCGGTCCTGCGCAGGGCCCCGGGCGTGGCCGACTGCGCGGTGGTGGGCCGGCGCGGCCCGGACG
>NZ_JADDKI010000629.1:0-541 GCF_015356725.1 Dietzia sp. SYD-A1 | reverse complement strand
GCGAGGGGCAGTTCGGGGAGGGGTCGAGTTCGCACAATCTACAACTCGGCATCGTTTGCTTTACATAATGTAGATTATCGGCGAATGAGCTGACCAGTACGGACACCGTACGGCTGCGGAGTGCTGGCTTCGCCCCGGTCACGGCGTACGTCGGGTGGCTTGCCTGCGCCGTCAGCGGCCCGAGGTCTGGCGCACGCCACCCCCGCGCACCTGTCTGTCAACGCCGCCACCGTGTCCCCGGTGGGCGTTGTGTTCCTCGGTGGGCGTCGCGTTGATGTTGCCCGGCGGCGCGAGGGCTGTTCCCGTCTGTCGACCGACCGTTGAACCCCTCGGCCGGTTCGGACTGCAGACCCCAGTGGGTACTTCTTCTCGCCGTGAAACGTCACGGGTGACGAATTGCGGCCCGAGTGTGTGGCCCACCCCAGGATGTCCGCGACTCACGGACAGCACCCTTCAGCGGATGGCGCGCAGTTGGGTCGACGTTGCTAGTGTCGCGCGTGTGAAGTAGTTTTACGGTTGGGTTTGTGAAATCATGGGGCAT
>NZ_JADDKI010000628.1:0-1890 GCF_015356725.1 Dietzia sp. SYD-A1 | reverse complement strand
GCCGCCGACTCGCGGCGGACCTGCTCGCCCGGGGCGCACGCGACCTCATGACCGACACGTCCCCCGAGGAACGGGCCCCGCTCGTGCCGAAGGAGTCGACGACCGCGCCACCGACCGTTCCCGAGACCTGATCCATGTCCCCTGAACCTCCCCGTCGCGCGCAGCCAGCGCGCGACACCCACCCCACGGAGAGACGAACAATGACTCGAGCACGCACCACCCGCCCCGGAACCGTCCGCTTCGTCGGCGGCGGCCCAGGCAACGCGGGGATGCTCACCTGCAGGGCCCGGGAGGTCCTCGCGGGGAACGCACTGGTCTTCGCCGACGCCGACGTCTCCCCGGAGGTGCTCGCGCTCGTCGCACGCGACGTCCCGGTTCCGGAGGAACTGCTCGACGCCCGCCGCGCCGAGATGGACGCCGCCGTCGCCGCGGAGGACAAGGCGGAGATCAAACGCCTCAAGACCCTGCCGGCTCCCACCGCCGCGGATGTGCGTCCCGTCCTGGGGGAACCGGCCGCCGTGGCCAAGCAGCTCGTCGCCGAGGCCAAGAAGGGGCGCGACGTGGTGCGGCTGGTCACCGGCGACCCCATGACGACCGACGCCACCGTCACCGAGATCGCCGCGGTCGGACGCACCGTGGTGCCGTTCGAGGTCGTGCCGGGTGTCGCCGAGGCCACCGCGGTCCCCGCGTTCGCGGGCATCGCCCTGGGGTCCGGCTACGTGTTCGCGGACGGCCGCGGCAAGGTCGACTGGGCCTCCCTGGTCAGCTCGCCCGGTCCGATCGTCCTGCGCACCACCGGCCGGCACCTCGCCGAGGCCGCGTCGGGGCTGGCCGAGCAGGGCCTGGGGGCCGGGACCCCGGTCACCGTGACCTGCGCCGGTTCGCTCTGCGCGCAGAAGTCCGCCGACGGCACCCTGGCCACCATGGCCGAGGTCGGTCGCGAGATGGACGGCGACCTCGTGGTGACCATCGGCAAGTCCGCCGGCGAACGCCATCGCCACCAGTGGTGGGAGTCGCGGGCCATGTTCGGCTGGAACGTGCTGGTGCCCCGGACCAAGGCTCAGTCCGCCGAGATGAGCCAGCGCATCGCCGAGCACGGTGCCGTGCCGGTGGAGGTCCCCACCATCGCGGTCGAGCCGCCCCGCAGCCCCGCCCAGATGGAGCGGGCCGTCAAGGGCCTCGTCGACGGCCGCTACCAGTGGGTCGTCTTCACCTCCTCCAACGCGGTCCGCGCGGTGTGGGAGAAGTTCTGCGAGTTCGGCCTCGACGCGCGCGCGTTCTCCGGTGTGAAGATCGCCTGCGTGGGCGAGGGCACCGCGGAACGGGTCCGCGAGCTGGGCATCCAGCCCGAGCTTCTGCCCTCCGGCGAGCAGTCCAGCCTGGGTCTGCTCGAGGTCTTCCCGCCGTACGACGACATCCTGGACCCCGTCAACCGGGTCCTGTTGCCGCGCGCCGACATCGCGACCGAGACCCTCGCCGAGGGGCTGACCGGCCGCGGCTGGGAGATCGAGGACGTCACCGCGTACCGCACGGTCCGCGCGGCCCCTCCGGCGGCGGAGATCCGCGAGATGATCAAGAGCGGCGGGTTCGACGCCGTGTGCTTCACCAGCTCCTCCACGGTCCGCAACCTGGTGGGGATCGCCGGCAAGCCGCACGCCCGGACACTGATCGCGTGCATCGGTCCGCGCACCGCCGAGACCGCCGCCGAGTTCGGGTTGCGCGTGGACGTGCAGCCGGACAACGCGTCGGTGCTGGACCTGGTGGACGCGCTCGCCGCGCACGCCGACCAGCTGCGTGACGCCGGCGAGCTGCCTCCCCCGCGGCGTCGCGCGCGCCGGCGCTGACACCGACCGGCGCCGCGCCGCGTGACAGGCGACTTTCGTACAGTGG
>NZ_JADDKI010000627.1:0-3439 GCF_015356725.1 Dietzia sp. SYD-A1 | reverse complement strand
GGGCATCGGAGACGGGCGTGGGGCGGGCGGAGGGCACCGCGGTGAACCTGGCGTTCCTGCCAGCGGTCACGGACGGGTTGTGGCTGAGGGGATTCCACGCCGTGGTACCCGGGGCCCTCCGTGCGTTCGAACCACAGATCATCGTCATGCAGGCCGGGTGCGACTCCCACCGGGAGGATCCGCTGGCCGACCTGTCTCTCACAGTCGACGGGCACCGCGAGTCCTACCTCCAGGTGATCGCGCTCGCAGACGAGCTCTGCGAGGGGCGGATCATCGCGATCGGCGGAGGTGGATACGAACTGGTCCGGGTGGTTCCGCGATCGTGGACCCACCTCATCGCCGCGATCCTCGGGGACCCCGTGGATCCGGGGACCCGGGTGCCGGAGGAGTGGGCGGCCATGGCCGCGCGGTACACCGTTCCGGACAGGGTCCCGCAGACGATGAGTGATGGCGCCGCCCCCGCGCACACGCCGTGGGAGCCCGCCGGCGCCGATCGCGGTGGAGAGGTCGACCGGACGCTGGCCCGACTCGACCAGTCGATCCTCGACACCCGCCGTTCCGTCTACCCCCTTCTCGGGCTCGACCCGGACGACCCCCGGGACTGACCGCAACGCCCGCGTCGCGGGTGCCCACCATCCACCACCGAAGTCTCTTGGAGGACCACGATGGCCAACCCCGGTGACGGAACGACCGACGTCGGCGACCCCGAGGGCGATGCGCCCGTCGTCACTCCGCCGGAGCACGCCTCCACCGACACGACGGTCGACGCGTATCCGGAGGGGTACCCGCACGAGTGGGCGGCCGACGTCCTGGGCTCCGACGGCCGGGCGGTGCGGATCCGTCCGGTCCTGCCCAACGATTCCGAGAAGATCGCGCGCTTCCACTCGAGTCTCTCCGAGCGGACGCGATACCTGCGCTACTTCGGTTCCCATGACGTCCTGTCGGCCAGGGAACTGCAGCGGATGACCCATGTCGACTACCGCGACCGCATGGCGTTCGTCGCGGAGCTGGGTGCGGAGATCATCGGGATGGCGATCTACGAGCGCCTTCCCGACTCGACATTCGCCGAGGTGGCGTTCACCATCTCGGACCAGCACCAGGGAAGGGGGCTCGGATCGATCTTCCTGGAGCACCTCGCGGGGTCCGCCGCCGAGTGCGGGATCGACCACTTCGAGGCGGAGGTCCTGTCCGAGAACCGGTCGATGATCCAGGTGTTCCGTCGGGCGGGGTATGAGATCTCCCGCTCCTTCGACGGATCCACCCTGCACCTCGAGTTCGCTATCGACCCCACTGAGGCTCTGACCAACGTCCGCAACGCGCGCGAGACCGCGGCCGAGGCGCGCAGTGTCGCGAGGGTTCTCACCCCCGGGTCGGTGGCCGTCATCGGCGCCTCGGACCAGGTCGGCAAGATCGGCCACACCGTGCTGCGCAACCTCATCGGCAACGGGTTCACCGGTCCGGTGTACCCGGTCAACTCCGATGCCACCTCGGTGCAGTCCGTCCGCGCCTATGCCAGCGTCCGAGACATCCCCGACCCGGTCGACCTCGCCGTCGTGGCGGTCCCGGCCGCGTCCATGTCCGAGGTGCTGGACGATTGCCTGTCCAAGGGCGTGTCGACGCTCGTGGTGATCTCGGCCGGGTTCTCCGACGTCGGCAGCGCGGGTGTGGTGTCCGAGCGTCGACTGGTGAGCGAGGCCCGGGCGCACGGGATGCGGGTGGTGGGCCCCAACGCGCTCGGGGTGATCAACACCTCCGCCGACGTCCAACTCAACGCCACCCTCGCCGAGGTGGTCCCCGGGCCCGGACGGGCCGGGTTCTTCTGCCAGTCCGGCGCCCTCGGCATCACCATCCTCGCCGCCGCCGCCCGGCGCGGTTTGGGTCTGTCGACCTTCGTCTCCGCGGGCAACCGCGCCGATGTCTCCGGCAACGACCTGCTCCAGTACTGGGACACAGATACCGGGACCGAGGTGGTCCTGCTCTATCTCGAGAGCTTCGGCAACGCCCGCAAGTTCTCCAGGATCGCGCGCCGGGTGGCCCGCAACAAGCCGGTCGTCGTGGTCCGGCGGGCCGTCGACGACCTGGAGTCGGGGGTACAGGGACTGACCGCCTCGGCCATCCGTGGACTGTTCCGCGACTCCGGCCTCATCCAGGTGGACTCCATCACCGACATGTTCGACACCGCGACGCTGCTCGCCTACCAACCGCTGCCCGCGGGCGGACGCCTGGCGATCGTCGGGAACTCGACGGCCGTCGGCCGTCTCGGCGGGGACTCGGCCCGGTTGCAGGGATTCACGGTGGCGGACTCGGTGGACCTGGGAGCCGGGGCTCTGCCCGAGGACTTCCGCGCCGCGATAGCCGACGTGGTCGCCCGGGACGAGGTGGACTCGGTCCTGACGGTGTTCGTCCCACCGGTGGCCACCGAGCCCGACGCGTACGCCGAGGCCATCCGGGCCGCGGCGTCCGGCAGCTCCAAGCCGGTCGTGAGCACGTTCCTCGCCGGGGAGGGGCTGCCGGAGGGGCTCACCATCACCGACGACTCCGGCGTGGCCTCGCGCGGTTCCATCCCCTCGTACCCGTACCCCGAGCGTGCGGTGTCGGCCCTGGTCCGCGCCCGCCGCTACGCCGAGTGGTTGGACCGGCCAGCGGAGGAACCCGCCGAGTACGACGATATCGACCGAGCACGCGCACGCGACCTCGTGGACTCGCTCTGCCACTCGAACGCCGGACACACCTCGTTCGAACTCACCCAGGGGCAGGTCCGGAGCCTGCTCGAATGCTACGGGGTCGGGATCGTCGACTACCGCGTCGCGGCCGGGGTGGGGCAGGCTGCCATGGCGGCCGAGGAGCTCGGCTACCCGGTGGCGGTCAAGGCGATGGGGGAGAAGTGGCGGACCCGCAGTGACCAGTCCGGGGTCCGGTTGGACCTCACCGACGCCGCGTCGTTACGTCACGCGTTCGACGAACTCCAGACCACCACCGGCTCGCGCTCGCTGCACGTGCAGAAGATGGCCACCAAGGGGGTCGCCGTGACCATCCGGGTGGCGGACCACCCCATCTTCGGCTCGCTCATCTCGTTCGGAGTGTCCGGGATGCTTTCGGACCTCCTCGCCGATCGCGCGTTCAGTACTCTGCCGATCTCCCCGTCCGAAGCCCGATCGCTCCTTGATCGCCCCCGGGCCGCACCCATTCTCGACGGGTACGCCGGGGACACACCGGCTGACCGGGAGGCACTGGTGGAACTCATGGGCCGGATGTCGTGCCTCGTGGAGGACGTCCCGGAGCTGCGACGTCTGTCCATCGACCCCGCGCTCGCCGCCCCCGACGGGGTGGCGGTGCTGTACGCGCAGGTTCACCTGGGCCCGCCCCCGCGGTCCAGTGGGGACGAGGGCCCGCGGCGACTGCGCTAGCGGGTCGCGGCGGCCGGGCCCACGCGCAACGC
>NZ_JADDKI010000626.1:0-563 GCF_015356725.1 Dietzia sp. SYD-A1 | reverse complement strand
GTTCGTCACCACCGCGGTCACCCTGGGGATGCGGCCGGCGGCGGCCTGCGCACTCGCGGTGGTACTGCTCGCCGCGGCGGTGATCGCTGTGGCCTGGTCGGTGTCCGTGGGAGCGGGGGAGCGCCCGGACCACACGGCACTGTGGGTACTCGCGGTCGCATGTGCACTGGGGGCGATCGGCGCCGGCGTCCAGGCGGCGCGGTCGCACGCGCTCGCCGCGCATCCGTTGGTCTCGCTCGTCGACACCCGCACGGGTGTCGAGGGCGTGGTGACGGGGTTCGATCGCCCGCTGCGTCGAGGCGGGGTGATGGTCCCGCTGCGGGTGGAGGTCACCGGATCAGGACAGTCGGCGCGAGTGGCCCGCCTCGACGTGGCGGTCCTGGCCAGGGAGGGGTGGCGGGATCTGGCACCGGGGACGCGGGTGCGGGCCTCGGTCATGGTGCTGGAGCCACGCTCTCCCGGGAACCCACCGGGCCTGCGCGCCCTGGCACCTCCGCGGGTGACCGGGGAGCCGGGGCCGACCGGCCGGGCACCGGCGGCGGTGCGCGAACGGTTGAGAGTGG
>NZ_JADDKI010000625.1:0-804 GCF_015356725.1 Dietzia sp. SYD-A1 | reverse complement strand
CTCGACGTGACCGCCACGGTCGAGGGTGAGGAACTGGTGCTCGACGGCACCCTGCGATGGGCCTCCAACCTGTACGAGGACGCCGTCCTCGTCACGGCTGCGCGCACCACCACCGGCGACCGCATTGTGGTCGCCCTGCCCGTCGACACCCCGGGCGTCACAGTGGGCCCACCCTTCTCACTCATGGCCCTGGGCTCGACCGCCTCGTCGTTCCTGAAGATCGAGAACGTCCGAATCGGTGCACACCAGGTGCTGACCAGCGATTTCGAGGCCTTCCTCACCTCCGTTCGGCCTACCTTCGTGATGTTGCAGACCGCGCTGTGCGTGGGCCTGGCTACCACTGCCCTGGAGGAGGCTCGCTCGTCGCTCATCGGCGTCAATGCGGTGTTCGCCGGCGAGGTCGACCGGCTCGTGGGCAAGCTCGCGCTGGTCCGCTCTGCCATGACCGCCCACGCCCGCGCCGAGGCGACAGCCCACGCCGCCGGGCGCGCCGAGCTCCTCGCCATGCGCCTGCAAGCGGCGGAGGTCGCCTTCGAGGCCGCGATTTTGGAGACCAAATCTGCTGGGGGCAAGGGCTATGCACGCTCGTCCGGCACGTCCCGGCGCATGCGCGAGGCCGTCTTCTTCCCGGTCCAGTCGCCGTCCGAGGCCCAGCTGAGGTGGGAGCTGGCCAGCTGCGCCTGATCGCAGGCAGCGAGGCACCCGCGACGAGCCACCTGAAAGGAGTGCGCCATGACCGTCGACGAACTGGGGCCTGCCGCCGTCCTGGCCCGAGGCGATCGCCACGAGGTTGCCGGCTTGGTG
>NZ_JADDKI010000624.1:0-2684 GCF_015356725.1 Dietzia sp. SYD-A1 | reverse complement strand
TTCGCCCAGACGCTCGTGCCGTCCAGCGCGGCGGCCGAAGATGTGGTCCAGGAGACGTGGATCGCCGTGCTCGGCGGCCTGGAGGGCTTCGAGGGACGCTCCGGTTTCCGCACCTGGCTCTACGCCGTGCTGCGAAACAAGGCGTATCGGACCACCGGGCAGGAGATCCGACTGCGGCGTTATGAAGTCGTCGCAGTTCCGGAGTACGACGGGCAGGACGACCCCCACGGCATCGCTGGCCGGATGCACCCGCCCGGGCACCCCGACGCCGGACACTGGTCGACACCGCCCGAGGCCAGGTTTCTGCCTGAGACGGCTGCCGTCAACGCGGAACTCGGCCGGGTACTCGCTGCTGAACTCGGCCGGTTACCGGACCGGCAGCGCCAGGTGGTGTTGCTGCGCGAGGTCGACGGACTGACCGCCAGCGAGGTGGAGGAGCTTGCCGGCATCCCGGCGACCACCCAGCGTTCCCTGCTCCACCGGGCGCGAGCGCGGCTGCGCGGCGCGCTCGAGTGTTACATGACCGGCCAGTGCGCCGACCCCACCCATCTCCACGCGGAGGTCCGATGACCACTACTTACCGCCCCGGCCCGGTCGAACCCGATTGTGTCGAATTCGTGAACCTGGCTCACCAACTCCTCGATGCCGACGAGTCGACCTGGGATCGCGAGATACATGCTCACCTCGCTTCCTGCCCGCCTTGCGAGGTCTACCTCCGTCAACTCGAGGACCTCCGAACTCTGCTCCGCTCCCTCGGTCCCGCCCTACCCGCAGACGACCCCCGGCTCCTCACCGCGCTGAAGGCACTCGAGAACCGCCCGAATCCGACCACCGCCCACAGGAGCACCTCATGACAGTCACCGCCGATCAGACCGATATTCCAGATCACACCCACCTCGCAGATGATGACCTCTCGGGGGTGTGGCGCCGGGGTGACCAGGTCGACGCGGCCGCTCTCAAGCAGACAGCGGGCGCCTTCCCCAGCGGGGTCACCGTCATCACCACCGTGCAGGGGATCCGGCCGGTGGGCATGACGGTGAGCTCCTTCACGACCGTCTCCATCGATCCGCCCCTGGTGCTGGTGTGCGTGGACCGCCGCGCCAGCTGCCTCCACGCATTCCGCATCGGCGCTCCGATGGGTGTCAACGTCCTCGGCTGTGAACAGGGGCCTCTCGCCCGGACCTTCGCCGGCCGGGGTGAGGACAGGTTCGACGGCGTTGAGTACAGTGCGGGTCCGCACGGGGTGCCGCTCCTGGAGGGCACCTCTGCGTGGCTCTCGACCCATATCGACCGCATCTACGACGGCGGCGACCACCAGATCCTCGTGGCGCGGGTCCACGCCGTGCACCGCGATGACACCCCGCCGTTGCTCTACCACTCCGGGCGCATGCACGACTGGGCCGTGGCGGCCGTCGCCTCACACGTGGAACAGCACTGATGTGCACGCCACCCGGTGCGCCAGATCACCTGCGTATGGGACGCAGGGGGTTCCTCGCCCTCGCAGGTACCACCGCGGGATCCGGGCTGCTCGCCGCCTGCAGCACCGCGAGCACGGCTCCACCCGCCGTCCCGGCGGCCGAACCCGGCACCCACGGCGCGGACGTGCCCGCCCTGCCGGGTATCGAGAACCCCGAGCTCACGATCGGTTTCATCCCCATCACCTGCGCCTCCCCGCTGGTCAACGCGGCCCCGTTGGGGATCTACGCTAAGCACGGGCTGAGGGTGACGCTCAAGAAGTACGCGGGCTGGGCCGACCTGTGGGGGGCGTACGTGGCAGGCGAGGTTCAGGCCACGCACATGCTGGCCCCGATGCCGCTGGCCCTGCACCACGGCTTCGCCTCGGGCCGCAAGGCCACGCGGATGCCGCTCATCACCAACGTCAACGGACAGGCCATCACGCTGGCGAACCGCCACCGCGACACCGTGCGTGGCCCGGAGGACATGCGTGGTTTCGTGCTGGGCATCCCCTTCGACTTCTCTATGCACAACCTTTTGTTACGCCACTACCTGTCCACCGGGGGGCTCGACCCGGACCTCGACGTGGACCTCCGGATCCTGCGGCCGGCCGATATGGTCGCTAACCTGCTCACCGGCAACATTGACGGTTTCCTCGGACCGGATCCGTTCAACCAGCTCGCCGTGGCGAGGGGCGCCGGATATCTGTTCACTCTGACCCGCGACCTGTGGGACGGTCACCCATGCTGTTGCCTCGGCGTGTCCGACGAGTGGGCATTCGAGAACCCGGTGACCTACCGAGCGCTCACCAGGGCCGTCGCCGACGCCGCGGTGTGGTCGGACGACCCCGCTCACCGGCCTCAGGCCGCGGCCTCGATGGCCACCGAGCAGTTCCTCAACCAACAACCCGAGTTGCTCACCGCGATCCTCACGGGCACGTACCCCGACGGCACCGGGCGCACGATGCAGGAGCCCGACCGGATCGGCTTCCGCCCGTTCCCTAGAGAGGACTTCGGCATGTGGATCCTGACCCAGTTACAGCGGTGGGGACTCACAGATGGCCGGGACCTCGGCGACTCCTCCGCTCTGTATGCCGCGACTACCGAGGTATTCGACACCCCCGCCGCGGCCCGCGCCCTCCATGACCTCGGGATCGGCATCCCGTCGGCCCGCACCGAGACCATCACCGGCATCCCGTTCAACCCCGCCCGAACCGACATCTGGACCCG
>NZ_JADDKI010000623.1:0-759 GCF_015356725.1 Dietzia sp. SYD-A1 | reverse complement strand
GACCCGGGCCGAGACGTTGCCGGCGGTGCCGATGAGCACGCCCTCGGCGGCCAGCCGCCGGGCGGTCGCGGCGACGTCCTCGCGACCCCGAGACGCCTGCTCACCCACCCGGGGCGACCCCGTCGTCGTCATCACCCACCGGCCTGGTCGATACCGCGTTCGGCGAGCACCACGTCCTCGAGCCTGGCCATGGACCGGCGGAACTGGCCGCTGAGCGACGACCTGAGGACGGGGGCGAGGAGATGACCGAGGGGGCCGAGCCCGACCCGGCAGTCGACCCTGTAGGTCATCAGGGTGGCCGCGGTGCCGATCGGTTCGAAGCGGAAGGTGTTGACCATGTCGTGCAGCGGTGCGAAACCGGTCCCGGAGTCCACCCTGAGCGAGTGCGGTTCGATCGTCCCGACCGTCCACACGGACCGCGTCGTGAGCGGCCCGAGCGTCCGGTTGTGCTCGGAGTAGGTCTCGCCGACGGTCGCCGTCCCGTGGTGGGCGGTGACCTCCAGGACACCGTCGACCCACTCGGCGTACCGGGCGGTGTCGTCGATGACGGCCCAGATGTCCTCGACCGGGGCGGCCAGTCGCTGCTGTACGGAGACGGTCAGACGGGTCACGATGGTCCTCCTGAGTGTGCGATCGCGGCGCTGGCGGCCATCTGCCCGGAACGGACGGCGCCGTCCATGTAGCCGTTCCAGTAGTCGGAGTGTTCGGCGCCGGCCCAGTGCACGCGGCTGTGCGGGCCGCCGAGCGGCCGGTCGCGCC
>NZ_JADDKI010000622.1:0-3023 GCF_015356725.1 Dietzia sp. SYD-A1 | reverse complement strand
CCTCGCCCACTGTGCCGGGCCGCACGTGCCCATGGTCCACCTGTCCCGGACCGGCCCGGCAGAACTGCGCGCACAGCTGGGTGCGGACGTCGCCGGGTTCTTCGCGATCGTGCACCCGGCGCTCCCTCACCTCCGAACGGTGGGCGGAAACGTCGTCGTCGTCACCACCGCCGCCACCACCCGCTACCCGGTCCGCGACGGCCTGTCGGCAGCCCCCAAGGGTGCCGTCGAGCAACTCGCGCGAGGACTGGCCGCGGAGGAGGGCCGCTTCGGCGTGCGCGTGAACTGCGTGGGCCCGGGGATGCTCACCGACGGGATGGCCGAGCGGCTCATCGCCTCCGGCGACCTCGACGACCGCGCGCTCGAGGTCACCCGCGCGAACATCCCGCTGCGCCGGTTCGGCACCGCGGACGACATCGCCGAGGCCGTGGCGTTCCTCGCCTCCGACCGCGCGGGCTTCATCTCCGGCCAGAAGCTCGACGTCGACGGTGGTTACGGCGTCTGAACGACGGTGGTTACGGCGTCTGAACGACGGTGGTTACGGCGTCTGAATCCGAGCCGGCGGGCGGGTCCGGTACAGTACCAACCAAGCACTTGCTAGGTGAGGAGAGTCCCAGCTCATGACCGACGCGCCCATCCCCCCGGTCCTCGGCGTCCACGACCTCGGCCCGGACACGCACCCGGTCGCCTACGAGGTCACGGGCGGTACCGCCTACGTCACGCTCAACCGGCCGGACTTCCGCAACGCGCAGAACTCGGTCATGACGTACTCGCTGGACAACGCCTTCGTCCGGGCCGTCGAGGACGACGCGGTCAAGGTCATCGTCCTGAGGGCCAACGGCAAGCATTTCTCGGCGGGCCACGACATCGGCACCCCCGAGCGCGACCACCACGTGGAGTACCCCAACCGCGCGGCGCTCTGGTGGGACCACACCACCCGCGGCGGCGGCGACCGTCGCCTGGCCCGCGAGACCGAGGTCTACGTCCAGATGTGCCGCCGCTGGCGGGAGATCCCCAAACCGATGATCGCCCAGGTGCACGGCGCGTGCATCGCAGGCGGACTCATGCTGGCATGGGTCTGCGACTTCATCGTGGCCTCGGATGACGCGTACTTCTCCGACCCCGTGGTCAAGATGGGCATACCGGGCGTGGAGTACTTCGCCCACGCCTTCGTGCTGGGTCCGCGCCGCGCGAAGGAGATCCTCTACACCGGTCGCAGGTTCGGCGCGGCCGAGGCACTGGAGTGGGGGATGTGCAACCACGTCGTCCCGCGCGACGAGCTCCAGACCAAGGTCGACGAGATCGCCGCGGAGATCGCCGCGATGCCCGCGTTCGGACTGACGCTCGCGAAGAAGGTCATCAACGGATGCGAGGACCAGATGGGCCTCCAGACCTCCCTCGACACGGCCTTCGGCTGGCACATGTTCGCCCACTCGGCCAACGCGGAGCCCGACGACACCGACTCGTTCTCCGCCTCGCTCGGCGGGATGGATGCCCGCTCGATGCGCGACAGCGCGAACACGGGCTCGACCGGCGAGACTAAGGACTGACGCCGTGGATCTGGATCTGGACGCCTCGACTCAGGAGTTCCGCCTCGAGGTCCGCGACTGGCTCGCCGAGAACGTGCCCACCGAACCGCTCCCGCACATGGACACCCGCGAGGGCTTCGAGGCCCACCGACAGTGGGAGCGGACGATGGCCGACGCCCGCATGTCGGTGGTGTCGTGGCCCGAGGAGTACGGCGGCCGCGACTGCGGACTGGTCAACTGGGTGGTCTTCGAGGAGGAGTACTTCCGCGCCGGCGCGCCCCTGCGGGTGAGCCAGAACGGCATCTTCCTCCTGGCACCGACGCTGTTCGACCACGCCTCCCCCGAGCAGCTGGGCCACATCATGCCGCGCATGGCTCGCGCCGACGACATCTGGGCGCAGGCCTGGTCCGAGCCCGAGGCCGGCTCCGACCTGGCCTCGCTGCGGTCCACCGCACGGAGGGCCGACGGCGGCTGGGTGCTCAACGGCCAGAAGGTGTGGTCCACCCGCGCCTCGTTCGCCGACAAGGGCTTCGGACTGTTCCGCACCGACCCGGACGAGCCCCGCCACAAGGGCCTGACCTATTTCATGTTCGACCTGCGGGCCGAGGGCGTCACCGTGCGCCCGATCGATCAGCTCGACGGCCTGCCGGGGTTCGCCGAGCTGTTCCTCGAGGACGTCTTCGTCCCCGACGATCCGGCGGACCCGGCGAGTTCGGGCGTGATCGGCGAGGTCAACCAGGGCTGGAAGGTGGCCATGTCCACCGCCAACAACGAGCGCGGCCTCTCGCTGCGCTCCCCCGGCCGCTTCCTGGCCACCACCGATCGCCTGCTCGAACTGTGGGGGTCCACCGCACCGGGCCTGGACGACCGGGCCCGGGGCGCGCTGTCCGACCGCGTGGTCGACGCGTGGATCGGCTCCCGCGCGTACGAGCTGAGCACCTGGAACACGGTCACCACGCTCACCGCCGGCGCCAACCTGGGGTTCGAGTCCTCGATCAACAAGGTCTTCTGGTCGGACTGGGACATCGCGACCCACGAGACCGCCCTGGACCTGCTCGGCACGGCCGGTGAGCTCGCCGGTGAGCAGTGGATGGACGGGTACCTGTTCGCCCTCGCCGGGCCCATCTACGCGGGAACGAACGAGGTCCAGAAGAACATCATCGCCGAGCGTCTCCTCGGCCTGCCGCGCGGCTGAGAACGGGGTTTCCATCATGCAGTTCGCACTCGATCCCGAGGTCGTCGACTTCGCCGCCAGCATCGACTCGCTGCTGGCCAAGTCGGACATGCCCTCGGTGATCCGCTCCTGGGCGGCCGGTGACACCGCACCCGGCACCGCCGTGTGGGGCCGGATCGCCGAGACCGGCGTCACCGCGCTTCTCGTGCCGGAGGCATCCGGTGGGGCCGGCGCCACGGCCGTCGAGGCGGTCGTCGCCCTCGAGGTCCTGGGCCGCCACGCGGTGCCCGGGCCGGTGGTGGAGTCCGTCATGGTGGCAC
>NZ_JADDKI010000621.1:0-2465 GCF_015356725.1 Dietzia sp. SYD-A1 | reverse complement strand
CCGCCGCGCCCCCCGTCGTCGACCGCCGGCCCCGGTGGCACCGGGCAGGTCCCCGTGAACTCGCTGACCTCACGCGACGGCGCGCCGTCCTCGGAATGGGCTCGCGCCAACTCCCAGGTGCGCGGCTCGCTGGCGGAGACGGGCGTGGGAGCGACGGACCTGCTGCTGTGGGCCCTGACCGCCGCCGCGGCCGGAGTGACCCTGATCCTGCTGGCCGGCCGGCGGCGTCGCGACCCCGAGTGCTGAGACCGCGAGCGGTGAGGAGCAGAGGGCCGGGATGCCGACACCCGGGCGGCGTCAGAACAGGGTTCGAGGCCGGATGCTGTTGGCCTGGTCCACCAACCGGAAGCGCTGCTGCCGGGTCTCGGTGGACCGCGCCAGGGTCCGCAACACCGTCTCCGCGCCCGTTCTCAGACCGAACTCGGTGAACGGCACCCCCCGCATCAGTGGCGACGGCGAGGGCTCGTTTCCGGGAAGCTGGATCCAACTCAGTGCCGTGGTCAGCACGGTGAGGCGGATCTGGACGGCCCGGTGCTCACCGGCGGACAGGTTCGCGACGCGACGAGCGGCCTCGCGCAGGTGGGATTCCTCGGTCTCCCGCAGTGGCCGCCCCTGGCACAGCAGCAGGATCGCCGTGAGATTGGCCAGGGCCGAGTATCGGGAGTTGGGCGGGACCCGGTCCAGTTCCTCGATCGCCGCCGCGACCTCCCCGCGCCTCTGCAACTGTCGGGCCAACCCGAATGCGGAACTGACCACCGACCGGTCCACGGACCACACCGTGCGGTAGAAGTGCTCGCTCGACCGCGCCCATCGGGCCCTGTCCCCCTCCGGGCAGACGTCGAGGATGAGCTCGGCGGTCGCCGCGAGCGCCAGCTTGGGCCCGTTCTCCCCCGGCATGGCCGACAACACCTGCTGGAACTTCGGATAGGCGCCCACGGGATCCCCTTTGAGCAGGGCGATCACCCCGACGTACCAGACCAGGCGCCACTCCGAGCGGAGTCGGTCGGAGTTCTCCTCCAGCAAGGCCTCGGCCGACGCGAGGTCTCCGCTCTCGAGGTAGGCGCGGGCGAGCGACATGATCACCCCCACGCTGTCGTGGGCCTCGGACTCGGTATCCGAGTACAGCTCACGGAGCGTGTCGATCCGCTGCTCCACGGAGGTGTAGGAGGTGGCGGCCAGGATGCGCCCGGCGGGATCGGAGGACTCCATCAGCGGCACGGGCAGGGCGTCGACGAGTTCGGCACCGGTCAGTGTGGTGTCGCGGGCGTGGCCGTCGACGAGGAAATCGGTCGGCTCGACCGTGAACAACGTGCCGAACGTGGACCGCTGCGGCGAGAACACCGAGGAGAACGCCGGATGCGGGATCCCGGTACGCAGAGCGAGGACTTCGCGCAACACGCCCATCAGCTGGCCGGCCATCCCGTTGGCGCTGCGGAACCGCATGGTCGGGTCCTCGTTGGTCGAGCGCAACAGGAAACGGTAGAGCGAGTCGTACCGGCTGAACACCGGCTCCTCGACGGGGGAGGGGATCCCGTCGGCGTAACGGCCGTCGACCACCGGTAGTCGGACGATCAACGACGCCAGGGTGCGCCCCACGGTGTAGAGGTCGGAGGCGATGGTGGGGCCGGTCTCGGGGATCTCCGGCGCCTGGAAGCCCGGTGTGCCGTAGATGTGCCCGTAGTCGCCGACGCCCGAGACCGCGCCCATGTCGATGAGCTTGACGTGGTCCTCGGTGAGCATGATGTTCTCGGGCTTGAGGTCGTTGTAGACCAGCCCCACGGAGTGCAGGTAGGACAGCGCTGTGAGGGCCTCGAGGACGTACGCGATCGCCTTCTCCACCGGCAGGACGCGACCCGGCGCCGACCTGCGCACGTCCCGCAGGCTGGGCCCACCGACGTACTCCATCACGATGTAGCCGCCGTGGGTGGGCGAGGTGGCCCAGTCGTCGTGGATGAAGTTGTAGATCCTCACGATCGACGGGTGGGAGAGTTCGGCCAGGATCTCCCGCTCGGCCACCGCCACCTCCTGCGCCTCGGCCTGGTCGGCGTGGAGCAGGCCCTTGAGCACCACCCACCGGTCGGACACGTTGTGGTCCACGGCGAGGTAGATCCAACCCATCCCACCGTGGGCGAGCGCGCCGCGGACCTCGTACTGGTCGGCCACCACGTCGCCGGGTCGGAGTTCGGGCCGCGGGAGTCGTCCATCCGAGGCCTCGCACTCGGCCTCGATGTCCTCCGGCGAGAGCATGGCCGAGTGGGGATCCACCGGGATGATGTACGGCAGGTCCACCAGCCCCTCCGACGCCGGGCTCGGTCGGTCCTCGGGCTTACTGGGTTGACGCATCCGGAACGGTGCCGAGCCGGCGCGGTCACCGGTGGCCCCGTCCCCGGTCCGGGCGGAGGGTCGCTCCACGGGGACCGACCGGGTGCGCGACTCGGGGTCGCCGGTGGCGTCCGCGGTGGCGA
>NZ_JADDKI010000064.1:0-13149 GCF_015356725.1 Dietzia sp. SYD-A1 | reverse complement strand
GGGGCGGGAGAGGCCGGGAGGCGGGCCGGTGCTCGCGTGGTGGCCACGGGGCAGGGCTTCGTGCCGTGCGACGACGCCGAAGGGCTGGCGGGGGCGTTGCGCGACTATCACCTGGTCACCGTCCGGGACGCGGCCTCCGGTGAACTCCTGGAGAGCTCGGGGGTCCCGGTCCGTCATGTGGCCGACGACGGCTGGCTCGCGCTGTCAGTCACCGGGGGAGTGGAGGCCGGCGACCACCCCGTCTACTCCTCCGATCCGGACACCAGTCGCGACCTGGTGCTCTGCGCCCAGTCCGACCTGGTGGAGCCGGAGGTCCTCGCCGACGCCGTCGGGCGAGTGCTCGCAGAGTGGGCGGTGCCGGGCGAGCGGATCACGGTGGTCGAGTCGATCCCCGGTGGCGACCGCGTGGTGTGGGACATGGTGTGTGCCCGCGCCGAGGCCGCGTCCGGCGCAGGTGGCGACGACGACGAGGTGGGGCGCGCTCTGGCGGGCCTGCGCCTGACACGCGCGCGCTTCGTGCCGTTCCAGGAACTGTGGTCGACGGGTCTTCCCGCCCGGCCCGGCCAGGTCTGGCTGACCAGCCGCTTCCACCCTCATCTCTTCGCGGCGGCCCGCGGCGCCTCGGGGGTGGCCCTGCGGACGGGCTCGGCCTTCTACGACGTCAAGCACGGATCCCTGCAGGCCGCCGGCTCGCCGTGGGAGGCGGTGGCTCCGCACGCGACCTCCTCGATCGCGATGCCCGCTGCGGGCGGTGTCGCGCCGGCGACGGTCGACGCGCTCGTGTCGGGGGCCGAGCGGCTGGCGGAGGAGATCTACGCCGCGGCGTCCCGATGAGGAGCCCAGATCCGCGGCGGAGATGAGAAGGGGTGCCCGCGCTCCAGTCGACTTCGTGGTCGCCGCTCGGGCTTTGTGCAACTAGTTGCATAACGCCTTCGGTCACCGTACGGTCGGGGACAGCCGACCCCATACCGGTCTCGAAAGGACAGCTCATGGCCCTTCCCTCCGTGCTCGCCGGCCCGCTCACCGTCCCGGTGGTCGCCTCGCCGATGTTCATCTATTCCGGCCCGGAATTGGTGGCCGCGCAGTGTCAGGCCGGGGTGATCGGGTCGTTCCCGGCGCTCAACGCGCGACCGCAGTCGGCCCTCGGGGAGTGGCTGGACCAGGTCACCGAGAGCAACGCCGCCTTCGCCGCGGCGAACCCGGACCGGTACGTGGCCCCGTTCGCCGTCAACCAGATCGTCCACCGGTCCAACGACAGGCTCGAGCAGGATCTGGCGACCGTCGTCGAGCACGAGGTGCCGATCGTCATCACCTCCCTCGGTGCCCGTACCGAGGTCAACGAGGCCGTCCACTCCTACGGCGGCATCGTGCTGCACGACGTGATCAACGACAGGTTCGCCCGCAAGGCCATCGAGAAGGGGGCCGACGGGCTGGTAGCGGTGGCCGCCGGCGCCGGGGGACACGCCGGGACGCAGTCGCCGTTCGCCCTGATCCAGGAGATCCGCGAGTGGTTCGACGGCCCGCTGCTGCTGTCCGGGGCGATCGCCCACGGCCGGTCGATTCTCGCCGCGCAGGCCGCCGGCGCCGACCTGGCATACGTGGGCTCGGCGTTCCTCGCGACCGAGGAGTCCCGCGCGGCCGACGAGTACAAGCAGATGATCGTCCGGAGCAAGGCGGAGGACATCGTCTACAGCAACCTCTTCACCGGCATCCACGGGAACTACCTCCGGGGCAGCATCGAGGCGGCCGGGCTGGACCCGGACGACCTACCCGTCTCGGATCCCACGGCCATGGACTTCGGCTCCGGTGGGGGCGCGGACTCCAAGGCGTGGCGGGACATCTGGGGCGCGGGCCAGGGCGTGGGCGCTGTCTCCACGTCGGGCACCGTGCGCGAACTGGTCGAGCGGCTCCGCGCGGAGTACGAGCAGGCGGCGTCCGCCCTGGCTGCGCGCTGACACCGTGTCACTGAAGTTCGCGATTCTCACCTCTCTGACCGAGCGGGCGGGGAGCGGGATCGAGCTGGCACGGCGGTTCGACAAGTCGATCGGGTACTTCTGGCCGGCCACCCACCAGCAGATCTACCGGGAGCTCGACCGGCTGGCGGAGTCCGGGCTGATCCGGGAGCTCCCTCTCGAGGGCGCCCCCTCGCGGGGTAACCCGCGTCGTTTCGAGGTCACCGGGGACGGCCGGAGGCTGCTCACCGAGTGGATCCGCGAACCGGACGAGCCGGACCCGATGCGGTCCACCATGGCGGTGCGGGTGCGTGCCGCGGCCGCGACGGGGGCGGTCGACGAGGTCCGGGAGGCGCTGCGGCATCACCGGGACCAGCGGGCCGACACTCTCCGCCGGTACCGCGAGATCGAGGACCGGGATTTCGCCCGGCCCGACCCGGCCGACGCCCGCGACCTCCTCCAGCACCGCGTGCTCACGCTGGGGATCCAGGTGGAGCAGGCGTGGGTGAGGTGGTGCGACGAGGTGCTCGAGATGCTGGACCAGCTCCCGGCGGGCTGAGAGTCGCACTCCGGAACACGGCGCCGGCACGTCAGCCGACGGTCAGCAGGATCTTCCCGTGGCTCTCCCCCGACTCGAGCAGGGCCAGCGCCTCCGCCGCGCGCTCGAGCGGGATCTCCCGGGACACGCGGGTGGTCACGTCACCCGCCGCGACCATCGGCCACACGCAGTCCACCACCTCCCGGCAGATGCCGGTCTTGCCCCCGGGACCGTCGACCGGGCGGGCACGGAGGTTGGTGGCCAGCACGCCGGCTCGGCGGGGGAGCAGGGCCCCCAGGTTCAGCTCTCCCTTCACCCCGCCCTGCATGCCGATCACGATCAGTCGGCCGTCCGGGGCGAGTGAGGCGATGTTGGGCTCGAGGTACTTCGCGCCCATCACGTCGAGGATCAGGTCGACGCCACGGCCCCGCTCGTCCGCGTCGGTCCATTCTCTGACCCGGTCAGGGAAGTCCTCCTCGCGGTAGTCGATGACCAGGTCGGCGCCGAGCTCGCGACACTCCCGCACCTTCTCCGGGCCTCCGGCGGTGGTGGCCACGCGGGCGCCGAGCGCGCGGCAGACCTGGATGGCGTGCGAACCGATGCCCCCGGCCCCGCCGTGGATCAGCACCCGCGGGGCCCCGAGGTCCGTGTCGCCCCAGCGGGCCTCGGGAGACAGGACGCCGCGGCCGAGCCCGCCGGTCATGACGAGGTTGGACCACACCGTGCACGCCACCTCGGGCAGCGTCGCGGCCTCGTGGAGTGATACGCCGGCGGGAACGGGCATGACCTGCCCGGCCGGCACGGCCACCTTCTCGGCGTACCCGCCGCCGACCAGGAGCGCGCACACCTCGTCGCCGATGGCCAGGCCTTCGACGCCTTCGCCCACGGCCGAGATCAGTCCGGAGCACTCGAGTCCGAGGATCTCCGACGCCCCGGGCGGCGGCGGGTAGAGGCCCTGGGACTGCAGGAGGTCGGCGCGGTTGACGGCCGTGGCCGCCACGTCGATGAGGACCTCGCCGGGCCCGGGGTGCGGATCGTCCACCTCGGTCAGCCGGAGGGAATCGGGACCGTTGGAATACTCGATGGCCTTCATGCCTCGACCGTAGCCGCGATGGCCGCGGCCGGCAGCCGGGCTGGGTGTGGGCGGGAGGGTCCACTACGATGAGCAGCGTCGTCCACGCGTGTTCCACGTGGAACCACGCGCCCTGGCGTGTCGTGGCGGACGACGGGGAAGTGTGGCAGAGCGGCCGAATGCACTCGCCTTGAAAGCGAGCGTGCCTAAACAGCACCGGGGGTTCAAATCCCTCCACTTCCGCCCTGGACGTCGACGTGACCGCACTCAGGCGTAGTAGCCCTCTCGCAGGTTGATGCCGTGCTCGACCCACGCCTTGAGTGCGGTGAGCATCATCGTCCACCCCTCGCAGTTGCCGAAGGCGCTCTCCGCGCCGCCGGGCGTCACGCGCCAGGCCCGCTCGGTGATCGTGACCAGCGTGCGCGCGCCGTCGTCGATCGGTTCGAACTCGAAGACCGTGGTGGTCTCGGTGTCCATGGCCTCGACGCCCTCCCACCTGATGACCAGTCGCCGGGGTGGATCGGCCTCGACCACCGTCACCGGGAATCGGCCGGGGAAGTCGGCGAACTCCCACGAGACCTCCGTGGCCGGCTCGAGCCGGCCACGGGCGCCCCCGGTGGTGAAGTAGCGGGACAGTTGCGCGGGGTCGGCCACGGCCTCGTAGACGGCGTCGACGGGCCGCCCCACGCGGCCCGAGACGGTGAAGGTCAGTTCGCTCAGCACTCCAGACATGTTGTACATTTACAACATGTATGACGGTGCGCGCAAGGGTGCGGACGACGACGACGCCGTGTTCAAGGCTCTCGCCGCCCCGATACGGCGGCGCATGCTGGACGCGCTCAAGGACTCGCCGCGCACGACCGGCGGTCTCTGCGCCCTGTTCCCCGACATCGACCGCACCACGGTGCTGCAGCACCTGCGCGTGCTCGAGCGCGCCGACCTGGTGGCGGGCCGCAAGGTCGGCCGCGAGCGCCACCTGTCGCTCGCACCGCTGCCGATCAAGCGGATCCACGACCGGTGGATCGGTGAGTACGCCCGCGCGGCGGTCGATCTGCTCGAACAGCTCGACGCAGAAGGCGACCACCTAAACCACCAGGACGAATAATCACCTGTTTACACACGGTGGTCCCTGCTGGGATGATCAGAGAGATCTCGCAGTGAGAGTGGGGCCGTCCACCGCCGTCGAGCGGCGACCCGGCCCCACCACCACATCCTCTGAGCGCGACGAACCGCCGGGAGTGCGCCATGGTCGGCACGAGCACCGCCATCCGTCAGATGCGTGGGGGCGTCGCGTGCGCCCTCGCCCTCCTCCTCCTGGTCTGCGCCGGTGTCGGCGCCGGATCGGGAGCGGCCGGGGCCCAGTCCGCCGCTCCGCCACCCGTGCCTCTGCCGTCCGCCGATCCGTTCTACACCCCGGACGGGCCGATCGCCGATCTCGCGCCGGGAACGGTGATCAAGAGCAGGACCATGACCTACGGGTCGCTCGAACTCGCCACACCGCTCACCAGCACCCAGGTGCTCTACCGGACCACCGATCAGGCGGGCGCGCCGAGCGCGACGGTCGCGACGATTCTCAGGCCCCTGGTCCCGGGGCCCCCGAGGCTCATCTCCTACCACATGGCCTACGACGCGCTGGGCTCCGAATGCGACCCCTCCTACACCCTGACCGGGAACGGTGCCCCGGGCCGGGCCGCGATCGCCGAGCAGGGTGTGATCGGCGGATATCTCGCGGCCGGCTACACCGTCGTCGTTCCCGACTACGAGGGACCGGACCTCGAGTGGACGATCGGGCGCCAGTCCGGCTACGCCGCCCTGGACGGTGTCCGCGCCACGATCAACCAACTGGGACTGCCGGCGTCGACGCCGGTGGGGCTGGCCGGATATTCCGGCGGGTCCGTGCCCACCCAGTGGGGTGCCGAGGTGGCGCCGACCTACGCCCCGGAACTCAACATCGTCGGCGCGGCCGCCGGAGGACTGCCGGTCAACGTGGCCCACAACCTCCCGTACGTGAGCGGGAGCGCCACATGGGCCGGGGTCATCCCCGCGCTCGTCGTGGCATATCAGCGAGCGTATGGGATCGACACCGACAGTTTCCTGTCGGACTACGGCCGCCACCTCGTCGAGATCGTCAGCTCGCAGTGCATCAACGCCTTCGCCGCCGACTACCCCGGACTCACCGACGCCCAGATGGTCCGCGCCCCGTACACGTCCCTGCTGGACATCCCGGCGGTGGTGAGCGCGATCGGGGACAACGTGATGGGCACGGCGGGCACGCCGAGGGTCCCGATGCTGCTGGCCGTGGGCGACGTCGACGGGATCGGCGACTCGGTCATGGTGACGGCGGATGTCGCCGGTCTGGCGTACGAGTACTGCACCCGCGGTGTGGCGGTGACCTACGCGCAGTACGACGGCCTCGCCCACTCCGAGGCGTTCGCACCCTTCCAGGTGCAGACGGCCCAGTTCCTCGCCGACCGGTTCGCCGGCCTCGCACCCACCACCAACTGTCAGGGGACCTGAGCATGTCGACCTTCTTCTCCGCCCGGCCCCACCGCGCGCTGAGTGCGGGGTTCTACAAGGATCCGGATTTCGACTACGAGGTGCGGTGCCTGCTCGGGGCCGTCGCCTACGGCGCCGCCGAGGCCGGGGAGGTCCTGGCGACCGTGGACGGGGTCGGCGACGGCGACCACGATCACTGGTTCCACGCCTGGCACGACCTCGGGAGCAGGGTCCACGCCGCGGCGGACCGGGAGGCGGCGGCCGGTCGGACGGTGACCGCGTCGATGGCCTACCTCCGAGCGTCCACGTATCTCGCGGTGGCGGTGAACGCGGCCAGCGGCCTGCGGGACGAGGGGCAACTGACGTCGACGTTCCGCCTCCAGCGTGCGAGCTGGGAGCGCTTCGTCGACACCACCGACCGGGTGATCGAACGGGTGTCCATCCCATGGGAGAAGGACACGATGCCCGGGTGGTTCCTCCGGCCGTCGACCGAGCCCGGACCCCGCCGGACACTGGTGATGGTCAACGGCAGTGACGGGGCGACCAGTGGGCTCTGGCACAACGGTGCGGCCGGCGCGCTCGCGCGCGGATACAACGTGCTGCTCTTCGACGGACCGGGCCAGCAGTCGATGCTGTTCGAGCGCGGGATCGGCTTCCGCCCGGACTGGGAGTCGGTCCTCACCCCCGTCGTCGACTTCCTCCTGGACCGCCCCGACGTCGACGCCGGAGCGCTGGCCGTGTACGCCATCAGTCAGGGCGGGTTCTGGGTCTCGCGGGCGCTGGCCTACGAACATCGCTTCGCCGCAGCGGTCGCCGACCCCGGAGTGGTGGACGTGGCGGCGTCGTGGACCGCGCACATCCCGTCCAACCTGATGACGCTGTTCCGCGCGGGCAAGAAGGAGGCGTTCGACCGCGACATGTCACTCGGGATGAAGTTCTCCTCCTCCACCGCGCGGACGTGGGCCTTCCGTGCCCGACCGTACGGGGAGACCGGGTACTTCGACACCCTCGCCGCGGTCCACCGCTACTCGCTGACCGCCGACGAGATGTCGGACATCACCACCCCACTGCTCGTGACCGACCCGGAGGACGAGCAGTTCTGGCCCGGCCAGTCCGAGCGGCTCGCCGAGGGCGCGGGCGGCCCCACCGAACTGGCCCGGTTCACCGCTGCCGAGGGTGCGAACTACCACTGCCAGCCGCTGGCCCGACAGCTCACCGATGCGCGGATGTTCGGCTGGCTCGACACGGTCCTGAGCTGACCTGACCGCCGGCTCGCGCCGATCTCGGCTCAGGCCGTGGTCTCGTGGAGTTCCGCCGCCGACACGTGGCGGATGATCTCGAGGACCCGCGGGTAGGCGCGGGAGTCCCCTGACACGAGGGAGCCGTGGTCCTCGTCGTTGAACAGGACCATCTTGGCCTTCCCCCCGGCGCGGCCGACCGCGTCCACATAGCGCTGGGAGTTCTCCGGCCCCACGGTCACGTCGCGCGCGCCGTGCATGGCGACCACCGGGGTATCTGTCGCGATGTTCTGGATCGGATCGACCTTCGCGTAGCGCTCCGGCACCTCCGCCGGGGTCCCGCCGATCGCGGTGACGATCCTGTCGTCGCCATGGGTGGCCGCGTAGACCATGTCCAGAGGGCCGGCGATCGAGATCACCCGCGTCGGGCGGAACGCCGGTTTGGCGCCGACCTCGTCGTCGTCCAACGTGTGTCGCGTTCCGGCCCACACGGCGAGCTGGGCTCCCGCGCTGTGCCCCACCACCAGTTCGTCGTCGGTGGTGATCTGCGGGAACTTCTTGTCCACCTCGACCACGTGGTCCATAGCGCTCGCGACGTCGTGGAACGTGGTCGGCCATCCGCCGCCCGAGCCCACCCGTCGGTACTCGATGTTGTAGACGGCCATCCCGCGGTTGGCCAGCGTTCGGGCGAGCGGGTCGAACGAGTCGGCCCCGATCTGGTCCCGCCACGCCCCGCCGTGGATGAGGACCGCCAGGGGGATGGAGTTGGGGAGCTGCTCCCCGGCGGGCAGGTAGAGGTCCGCCCAGTTCTGCTCCGGATCCGAGGTGCCGTTCGTGGGGTACTCGAACCGCTGGACGGTGACCTCGTCGAGCCTCGCCGGGGCGCGGAGGTCGGTCACCACGACCGGCGCCGCGCCGGTGGTCACACATCCCGACCCCAGTGCCAAGGCGGTCGCCAGGACCACGCCGATCCGCGCGGCTCTCGTGGGGCGGTGACAACGTCGTCGCTGCAGCATGACCACCATTTTCTCAGGCACGAATCAGAAAGAAGGAATAGCCGACTCATGCTGGACGCAGTCGCCGTTCACCACAGTCCGGTGAGGGGCGCCGGACGGCGTGGTGAAATCGATCTTAGAATGAGCGGCGCGAAAAACCTAAGGGTTCCCTACCGGATTCCGGTGACCGCAGGTGAGGAGGAATGTCGGGCCGCGATCTGCAGGCGGGCGGCGGTCTCCACGCCTACCGGAGCACCCGGACCCGCCCGGTGTCAGGCGCGCTCAGGGGGCCCTCGTCGGTGACGTACCGGATGAGCGCGTCGATGTCCGTCAGGCCCGCCTCCCGGCGATCCCCCCGCTCGGCGAGGGGCGAGCCCCTGAACTCGGGAGAGGAGAGGAACTCGTTGACCACGACGGTGTACTCGCGGTCGGGATCGACCGGCTGGTCGTCGACCAGCAGTTCGGAGACCCTCGCGCCTGCCGGTCGCCGGGTGTCCACGGTGTAGCGCACGTTGGACGAGACCGCCGGGCCGTTGTCGCCGATGTCGTCGGCGAAGTGGTCGAACGCCGCTCGCAGTTCCCGCCCCGTCACGGTGACCAGGTAGAGGCGGTCGCCGTAGGGCTGCACGGTGTGCAGGGTCGCGTAATCCAGGGGGCCCTGGGGCAGGTCTGTCCGCAGCGAGTCCGGGTTGGACAGCGCGAGCTGGGCGCCCCTTCCCCGGGTGGCGTGGAGTTGGCAGTCGGCGATCACGTCGGCCAGCGGGGACTCCCCGTTGGAGTCCATCCTCCGGGGGATCGTCTCGGTGGCGGAACCGAGGGGCGTGCGGGCCTCCGCGGTCGCGGCGGCACCGGCCTGGCGCGCGAGTTCCTCGGTGCCCGGGTCGGGTGCGATGTCGGCGTTCACCGTCTGGTTGAACGCCGAGGTCTGGGGACGGATCACGTCGCCGGTGGCGGGATCGACGGCGAGGTCGACCACGGCGACCGACCGTCCGTGTGACGCCGGCGCCACCACGACACGCTCCTCGTTCTCCGCGTCCCTGACCCGGCAGGTGGCGGGACCGCCCGAGGCGCCGACGATCAGCGCGTCGACCGCGGGGTCGAGGCGCGTGATCAGGTCGAGCTCGGTGAGTTCCTCCGGGCAGGCACCGGGATCGAGGTTGCCGTGCACCGTGGTGGACTGCACCAGCCCCACGATCGCCTCCACGCCGAGGAACTGCAACGCGTCGACGGTCTCGTTGACCGCTTTCACGGGGTCGGAGAGCCGGGTGGTGGTCTCCGGGGCGCTGTCGGAGGGGACGGTGACCGCCACGATTCCCACACGCACGTCCCCGACCCGCTGGATCGCGAACGGGAAGGTGGGTGCGGCGTCGGGGGAGGGGATGACGTTGGAGGCCAGGAAGGGGAAGGCCGCGCCCCGGAACGGGGGAAGGGGCGGGTCCACCCGGCAGTCCTGCTCCGTACGGCACGCCGGTCGGACCAACTCGCGGATGTGGTCGGCGCCCTTGTCCAGCTCACGCCTCCCGACGCCCGCTCCGTTGACCCCGAGGCGGTTGAAGAACTCGACGGTCGGCCGGTCACCCAGCAGCGCAGCCTCCGGGGACGTCCCGCCGATGGAGTCACCGGTGGCGAGCAGCATCGCGTCACCGGACTGGTCTCGCAGCTTGCCCACCGTCGCGGCGAGGTGCGACCCCCCGCCCGCCGGTCGCACGTTCCCCGAGCCGTCCCGGAGCTGGCCCTGGAACCCCACCGGTCGGGTGAGCGCACCGGAGAACTCCCCGATTCCGAGGATCCGCACCGACTGCGTCTCCACCGAGGGCGTCCACGGCCGGCCCGACTCGCCGGGGCGGGCGTCGGCGGCGGGCGCGGAGGCGAGGGTGAGGACCAGCGCGCCGATGGCCGTGAGCACCAGCGTGATAACCCCGGCGAGGCGAAGGGGCGAGGACTGCGCGCCGCGGACGGCGGCGGCTGACTGTGAACCCGACCACAGGGCGACCTGGATGGGCGAGGAGTTCACGCTGTCCCATGAACTCTTCTGTCTCATCCGGCTCCTTCGGGTCCCGCCCAGGTCGGGCACGCGGACACGTGGGGCCGCGAGCGGGAGCACCACTCCGCCCCCTCGAACCCCGACCACTGTGCCGGTGCGAGGTCACGGGAGCCCGCCGGAACAGTCACGTTCCGATCACAAAAGTGCGGGCGGCGGCGAGTAGGCGGTCGTTCTCCGCCGGGTCGCCGATCGTCACCCGCACCCCGTCTCCGGCGAAGCACCTCGTGATGACGAGGTGGTCGCGGCAGTGTGCGTCGAACGCCGCCGCGGCGTCCCCGAGCGGCAGCCACACGAAGTTGGCCTGGCTGTCCGGGACGGCGTGCCCGAGTCCGAGCAGCGCCTCACGGACCCTTTCCCGTTCCGCGACCACCGCGTCCGTGCGGGCGCGGAGCTCGTCGCCGGCCTCGAGGCATGCGATCCCCGCGGCCTGGGCGAGCGAGCTCACCGAGAAGGGGACGACCATCTTCCCCACCGATGCCACCAGCCCCGCTGGTCCGGTGAGGTAGCCCACGCGCAGGCCCGCCAGACCGTACGCCTTGGAGAACGTCCGCAGTGCCACGACGTTCGGCCGGGCCATGGACTCGGCGACGCCGTCGATCGGGTCCTCGGATCGGAGGTACTCGTAGTAGGCCTCGTCCAGCGCCACGGTGACCCGCTCCGGGATGCGGTCCAGGAACGCGGTGAGCGCGGCCCGGGAGACCGCCGGACCCGTGGGGTTGTTGGGGGTGCACGCGAAGATGACCCGGGTCCGGTCGGTCACGGCATCGGCGAGGGAGTCGAGATCGAGGGTGCCGTCGGAGCGGTTGGGGATCGCGACGGGGACGGCGTGGGCGATGCGCGCGATGATCGGGTACGCCTCGAACGATCTCCAGCCGAAGAGCACCTCGTCCCCCGGGGCGCACACCGCCTGCACGAGTTGCTGGCACAGCGCGACCGACCCGCACCCCGCCGTGACGTTCTCCGTTGGGATACCGAGGTACTCCGACAGTCGGGAGACGAGGGCCCCGGCCGTGATGTCCGGGTAGCGGTTCACCCCTGCCGCCGCGTCCACGATGGCGGCCGCCACGCTCGGGAGCGGGCCCGCGGTCGTCTCGTTGGAGGCGAGCTTGATCGCGCCCGGGACGGTGGCGCCGGGTACGTACGAGGGGATGGCGTCGAGGTCGGTGCGCACGTCGGGGGACATGCGTCCAGAGTAGGTCCACCGGGTGACGGCGGGGTGTCCGGCCGTTTTGCGCACCCCGCCGACCGGTGTGTACTGTTATCCCTCGTTGGCTCAGCAGAGCCTCCAGGAGGCGTGCCAGAGCGGCCGAATGGGACTCACTGCTAATGAGTTGTCCTCCTTAAAGGGGACCGGAGGTTCAAATCCTCTCGCCTCCGCCATGCCGGAGCACCGGGTGACCGGATGAACTGGCACGACAGATGAATACTGCGCCCGTAGCTCAATGGATAGAGCACTTGACTACGGATCAAGAGGTTAGGGGTTCGAGTCCCTTCGGGCGCACAGCAGGTATCGGCAACGCCCTCGTCCCTCCGGACGGGGGCGTTCGTCGTCCGCCGTCCCTCTGCGGATCACCGGCGGCGGGTCCCGGGCGCGGGGGTGGGGCCGACGGTACGACGACGACGAGGCCGGCCGCTTCGTAGGCTGTGCCGATGCCCACGCCCGCTCGAGATGCGCTCCGCCGCAACGCCGGCCATCTGGCGTCGGTGGCTCTGGTGATCATGTGGAGCTCGGGCTATGTCGGCGCCGAGCTCGGGACCCGGACCGGGGGGACCCCGCTGCAGCTGCTCGGGTGGCGGTTCTCGATCCTGGGGGTGCTGCTGCTCTCCGTCTGCCTCGTGCTGGGCGTGCGGTTGGCCGACCGGAGGGCGTGGGCGCGGCAGGCGGTGTTGGGTCTGTTCAGCCAGGCCGTGTTCCTGTTCATGATCTTCGAGGGCGTCGCGCGCGGTGTCGACGGCGGGACGGCGGCGCTGATCGCGGCCCTGCAGCCGCTGCTCGTGGCGACCGTCGCGGGCAGGTTCCTCGGGGAACGGACCACGCCGGTCATGTGGTTCGGCATGCTGCTCGGGATGGCCGGCGTGGTGGTGGTGGTCTCTGGCGGCCTGGGTGCCGGGAGTGCGCCGTGGTGGGCGTACCTGTTCCCGGTGGCCGGGATGCTGAGCCTCGCCACGGGGACGGTTCTCACCCAGCGCCTCAGGCCGACGGAGACCCTGCTCCAGGCGATCACCATGCAGTCGGTCGTCGCGGCGGGGGCCCTGGTCGCAGCGATGCTCCTCGTCGGGCAGGGAGCGGTGCCGGCCGACCCCGACTTCTGGGTGGCGGTGGCCTGGCTGGTCTTCCTGTCGACGCTCTGCGGGTACGTCCTCTATGTGTTCGTCACCCGCACCCGCGGCGCCACGGTCGCCAGCGTCCTGCTCTACCTGACCCCGCCCACCACCATGGTCTGGGTGTGGTTGATGTTCGGGGTGCCGATCACTCTTCTCGCGGTGGTGGGGATGGCGGTCAGCGCGGTCGGTGTGGTCCTCGTGTTGCGGTCGCGGGCCGGGGCGCAGGCCCACCTCGCGCGGCGATAGAGGGAGGCCGGCCGACCGCGGAGCCTGTGGACGAGGCGGCCGGTACGGGAGAGTATTCAGGGGTGAACCCGGAACACCCCGACCACCTCCAGCGGACACTCGCCGACCTCGACGCCCGTCTCGGACGCATCACCGCCGAGATGGCGGAGGTCCGGAGCGACCTGGCCGCGCTCGGGCGACAGGCGCAGCAGGCGCCGCCGACAGCGCAGGCACCCCGTACCCAGCCGGGGCCTCCTGCTGGGC
>NZ_JADDKI010000620.1:0-1378 GCF_015356725.1 Dietzia sp. SYD-A1 | reverse complement strand
ACCCTGGCTTGCGCGCGCGGATTGGTCCGGGCACGCCGCACAAGCCGCGGTGGCCCGGGCAAAGAGGACGCGCAAGCCGTAGAGGACGCGCAAGCCGGAGGGGACGTGTGAACCGCCGCGTCCCCGGGTGGAACTAGTGTCATGGGGCGCGAGACCGACTCACAGCCCATCACCACCGGCGGGAGCCCCACACGCATGTCAGCACCAGCAGCGACGCACCGGCAGGCCACCGGCGTCCCGTCGACCGCGAACGGGCTCCTGCTCCGCGCGATCGGACGCCGCAAGCGCCTGGTCGTTCCCGGTCTGGTGCTCATGACGATGTGGCAGGTGTGTGAGGCGTTGGTCCCCATCGCGATCGGCGTGATCGTCGACCGGGCGATCATCCCGCTGGACCGCTGGGCGATGGTGTGGTCGGTCCTCGGGCTGGTCGCACTGTTCACCGTGCTCAGCCTGAGCTACCGCTTCGGCGCACGGATGGCCAACCGGGCCGTGCAGGAGGAGGCCCACGACCTGCGGGTGGAGGCCACGCGGGTCCCGCTCACCCGGCGCCGCGCCATGGACGACGCGAGCTCGGGCGACGTGCTCTCGGTGTGTTCGGCCGATGCCGACGTGGCGGCCCAGATCTTCCGGCAGATCGCCCTGGGCGGCTCCGCGCTCATTGGCATCGCGGGGATCTCGGTCTACCTGCTGTGGACCGACCTGCTGGTGGGGCTGATCGTCCTGATCGGCGTCCCGCTGAGCCTGGTGCTGGTGGCGCTGCCCAGCCGGGTCATCTCCCGGCACAGCACCGCGCAGCAGACGGCCATCGGTATGGCGAGCAACCGCGCGACCGACATCATGGCCGGACTGCGCGTGCTCAAGGCCGGCGGCGGTGAGCGCTGGGCGGCCGAGCAGTACCGCGACGCCTCGCGCGCCGCCGCCGACGCCGGGATCGTCACCGCAGAGCGCACCGGCCGGGTCCAGGGCATCGGCTCGCTCGGCATGGCCGTGGTCCTGGCGCTGGTCCTGCTGGCCTCCGGGTACCGCGTCCTGTCGGGGGAGATGGCGATCGGCACGCTGGTCTCGGTGGTCGGTGTGGCCGTGTTCTTCGAGGAACCGGTCCGGCTCATCACCGCCATGGTGGGCATCTACGCCCGGTCCCACGGTGCCGCGCAGCGCCTGGTCGACCTGCAGGCCTCGGCACCGGTGGACGAGTCCGGAGCGGAGGTGCCCGCCGGGTCGCACCTGCAGGTCACCGGACTGGAGTTGCCCGACGGCCGGGAGCTGGACCTCGAGGTGAGGGCAGGGGAATTGGTCGCGCTGGTGGCCGAGCAACCGGCCGCCGCCGAGGCGGTGACGGCCGCGATCGCCGGCCACAGCGACGGGGCCGACGCCGTGG
>NZ_JADDKI010000619.1:0-1455 GCF_015356725.1 Dietzia sp. SYD-A1 | reverse complement strand
GGCCCTTCCGGATCCGGAGTGCGTAACTGGGGTTCGCCGGTGATGCGGTGAGGCACAAGATGTAGGGGTCCTGGGGCGTGTGAAGATGCAAGTTCCTACACCAGCACTTCGCATCCCCAGGACCCGCTTTGAACGCTACCGCCAGCCTGCTTGCCGACACCATCTGCCGCACCGTCGAGTTGGGGGTGACCATCACCGACGCCGCCGTGGCCGACGAGCTCACGCACCTGTTCTGCTCCCCGGTCACACTGGATCCGATCTGCGCCGAGTGCGGGGTGGTGGGCCGGCTACGAGACCACATCGAGCGGCGGGTGACCGATCTGCCGATCGTCGGCCATCCCACCAGACTGCACGTGCGGGTACCGCGCTTCACCTGCGGCAACACCGAGTGCGTCACGCGGATCTTCCAGCAACGCATGCCGGCGTTGGCCGAGCCGCGGGCCAAGACCACCCGCCGTTGCACCCGCTGGATTCTGCAGCGCCTGGCGGTCGACCGCACCAGCGTGTCCGCGGTGGCCAAGGCCCTCGGGCTTGGCTGGGATTTGGTCAACGACCTGGCGGTCTCCGAGATCCGCACGATGGTCTACGACCAGCCCGGACACTTCGACGGGGTGCGCGTTCTAGGGGTCGATGAGCACAAGTGGAAGCACGTGCGCGGTGACGGCAGCAGCTCGTTTGTGACGGTGCTGGTCGACCTGACCCCGGTGGTGGACGGCACCGACCCGTCTCGCCTGCTGGACATGGTCCCGGGGCGTTCGGCGAGGGTCCTGACCGAGTGGCTCGACGCGCGCGACCAGGCGTTCCGTGACCGGGTCAAGGTGGTGACAATGGACGGGTTCGCCGGCTATCACACCGCCGCAGCCAAAGCCGTCCCCGAAGCGCGGACGGTGATGGATCCTTTCCACGTCGTGCACCTGGCCGCGGACAAGCTCACCGTGTGCCGCCAGCGCATCCAGCAGGCCACCACCGGGCACCGGGGCCGCACGGGCGATCCGCTGTACGGCATCCGCCGGACGTTGAACACCCGGGCCGAGCTGCTCACCGACAAGCAGAAGGCCCGCCTGTTCAAAGCGTTCACGGCCAACGATGCGCACGCGGCGGTGGAGGTCACCTACGGCGTCTACCAGCGGCTCATCGCCGCCTACGAGGCCTCGGGCAAGCGGGAGGGCAAGATCGCGATGTACAAGCTCCTCAAATCGATCCGGGCCGGCGTTCCGAAGGAACTACCCGAGCTCGCCCAGCTCGGCCGGTCGCTGTGGAAGCGGCACCGCGAGATCCTCGCGTACTTCGACGTGGGTGCCTCCAACGGTCCCGTCGAGGCCATCAACGGGCGCCTCGAACACCTCCGCGGAATCGCCCTGGGCTTCCGGAACCTCAACCACTACATCTTGCGGTCACTGATCCACTCCGGTCAGCTTCACGACCGGATCAATGCACTCTGATTCCGGAAGGGCC
>NZ_JADDKI010000618.1:0-2166 GCF_015356725.1 Dietzia sp. SYD-A1 | reverse complement strand
CGTCGGTCTACTCATGCAGGCGACTGTCCGGCGGATGGCCATCCGCCGGACAGTCGTGCACATCGCCTTGTAAGACTGTGGCCATGGCTTCTGTGCATGAGGTGATCGAGGCGTTCCGTCTGGCTCCGACGAATGTGGAGCGGGGGACGAAGTTCGAGCAGCTCATGGTGCGCTACTTCGAGCTCGATCCGATGCTGTCGCAGCAGTACGACAAGGTGTGGCGGTGGATCGACTGGCCCGGCCGGGACGGCAAGCCCGATACGGGGATCGACCTGGTGGCCCGGGAACGCGACACCGGTGAGTACACGGCCGTCCAGTGCAAATTCTACGAGCCCGAGCACTATCTGCAGAAGGTCGATCTGGACTCGTTTTTCACTGCTTCGGGCAAGGCCCCGTTCACCAACCGGGTCATCATCTCCACGACCAACAAGTGGGGCAGGCATGCCGAGGACGCCCTCGATGGGCAGACCATCCCGGTCCAGCGGATCTCGCTCGAGGATCTCGCTGAGTCGGCGATTGATTGGGACATCGCCTGGCCCCAGGGCGAACTGCAAGTTGATCTGGCCCCGTCCACGCCTTACACGCTGCGCCCACACCAGCAGGAAGCACTGGAGGCGGTGTTCCGCGGGTTTGCCGAGGGCAACGACCGGGGCAAGCTCATCATGGCCTGCGGCACTGGTAAGACCTTTACGTCGCTGAAGATCGCCGAGCAGACGGCCCTCGACAACGGCGGGCGCGCCCGAATCCTGTTCGCGGTCCCCTCGATCGCCCTGCTGTCGCAGACATTGCGCGAGTGGACTGCCCGTGCCGAGCTGGATATTCGAGCGTTCGCAGTGTGCTCGGACACCAAGGTCTCTCGTGCAGCGGAGGACTATGACACCTCTGACGTCGCCATTCCAGTCACCACGAACCCGGAGCAGCTCGCGGAGAAGATGAGTTACCGCAAGCGGGCAGCGGGGATGACGGTGGTGTTCACCACCTACCAATCACTGCCCGCAGTCTCCAAGGCCCAAAGCCTTGGTGTGGACCCATTCGATCTGGTGATCTGCGACGAAGCGCACCGCACGACCGGCATCACCCTCGCAGGCGAGGATGCGTCGAACTTCGTCGCAGTGCACGACCCGGACTTCCTCAAGGCCAGCCGGCGGTTGTACATGACCGCCACCCCGCGCCTGTTCAACGACGAGACCAAGGACAAGGCAGAGGATCACTCCGCGGAGATCGCCTCCATGGATGACCTAGAGACGTACGGTCCCGAGTTTCATCGGCTCTCGTTCGGCGAGGCCGTCGACCGCGGACTGCTCACTGACTACAAGGTCCTGGTCCTGACGGTGGACGAATCGGTCATGGCCAGCCGGCTTCAGTCAGATCTGGCCGATGCCGGTGAGCTCAAACTCGATGATGCGTCCAAACTGGTGGGCTGCTGGAACGGACTGGCCAAACGGGCCGGCACCTCCCCGACAGGTGAGGGCTTCGCCCCCGGTGAGCCGCCGATGCGCCGAGCCGTCGCCTTTGCCCGCGACATCAAGTCCTCCAAGCAGGTCGCCGAGATGCTTCCCAGGGTCGTGGAGTCCTACCAAGACCTGCTGCGCGACGCCGAGGTCGACGGCGTGGACGTCTCGGACACCAACCGGTCCCTGAACTGCTCGGTGCACCACGTCGACGGCACCTTCAACGCCCTCAAGCGCAACGAGGAGTTGACCTGGCTCAAGGCCGAACCAGACGCGAATGAGTGCCGCATCCTGACCAACGCCCGCTGCCTGTCCGAAGGCGTGGACGTCCCAGCATTGGATGCAGTGCTGTTCCTGCATCCCCGCAACTCCGTGGTCGACGTGGTGCAGTCTGTCGGTCGCGTGATGCGCAAATCACCAGGCAAGGACTACGGCTACATCATCCTGCCCGTCGCCGTGCCCGAGGGCGTCAAGCCGTCGGAGGCGTTGAACGACAACCGGCGATTCAAGACCGTGTGGCAGGTTCTCAACGCCCTGCGGGCGCATGACGATCGGTTCAACGCGATGGTCAACTCCATCGCCCTGAACTCCAAGACCCGGGACAAGACCGGCCAGGGCGTCGACCAGCTCCTCGGCGGTCACGTCGGTCCCGCGGAGGACGGAGCGTGTCAAATCAAATGAGACGTGAGGTGCTCGGTTGGGCTTGGCTAGTTTC
>NZ_JADDKI010000063.1:0-6607 GCF_015356725.1 Dietzia sp. SYD-A1 | reverse complement strand
GCCCCACCACCACCCCTCCGTCCCCTCACCAGTGCGACCGCCACGACGATCGCGAGCGCGACGACGAGCAGGCCACCGGCCATCCACGCCCAGCCCGTGCCATCGTCGGCCCCCTCGTCCGCCGCCGCGATGGGCTGGTCGTCGACCGCCGTCGGGTCCTGGTCGGATGCGGTGGGGGCCACACCGCCCGGACCCGGTTCGGGACCGTCCTCGAACACCGGCCGCCAGTCCGGCCCCGGGGCCGGCTCGCCGTCGATCGCGACCGCGAGCTCGAAGGGCTGCTCGATCCCCCGCGGCAGCGAGGTCGACCCGTCGTTGAGCGACACCATGACGTAGTGCTCGCCCGCCTGCGACTGGACGCTCATCTCCCGGTCGCCGTCACGATTGCGGTACTGCACCGGGGCCGTGTCGAGCAGGAACACCTCCTCCGGCCCGTCCTCGAAGGTGGTGCGGACCGCGTTGGAGGGCTTCACCCGGAACGGGTTGGCCACCTCCAGTTGGATGTGGTCCAGCGCACCGCGGACGGACCCGGGGACGCGCAGGCCGAGCGCCAGCCGTTCACCCCACTCCACCGGGACCCGGTAGAAGCGGGTCTCCCCGGGCACCAGGGCGTCGGAGTAGGTGCCCGGCCCGACCGCGTCCGCACCGTTGAAGCTGGTGCCACCGGCCACCGGGACGGCCTCACCGAAGTCGGGGGCCGGTGCGTCCGCCGGCACGGACCGCACCGCCGGATATCCGGTGAGCTCGTCGTCGGAGGGCACGGGCTCGAACTGGACCAGCACCTCGACCTCGAGTTCGGAGGCCGACACCCCGGTGCGCTGCGCGATCACGCGGTATCCGTCCGGACCGCACGCGGGATCATTCTCCGCGGAGGGGATGACGAGATGTGTCGCTCCCGGCGACTTCCACCCACCGCCGACCTCGTAACTCGTGTCCGAACCGGTCACCCGGCACTCCTCCGAGACGTGCTCGGCCTCGATCCGCAGGCCCGCGGCCGTGACTCCACTGGTGGGATCGGGGTCGACGGGCGGGATGAGGGTCGCCGCCACGTGCGCGATGTGCCCGTCGGGTATCTCGACGCCCAGGTGGCCGGCGGGCCCTCGACCACCGCTCACCGCGGCCCCGGTGAGCTCGGAGCGATAGAGCCCCTCCCCCAGCATCGGCGCGTCACGCAGGGTCCGGCCCATCTCGAAGGGGGTCCCGCGGGTCTGGTATCCCTCGATACCCCGGCGCGTCAGGAACTGCAGTCGTCCGGACAACGAGGCCGCGTCGGAGGCCTCGGTGAAGCGACCGCCCGTGGCCCCCGCGATGCACTCGAGTTGGGCTCGCGCCGCGTCGTCGACGAGGAACCCCACCGTGTGCACGGTCATGTCGACGCCCGCTCCGGCGAGGTCACCCGCGACCTCGCACGGGTCCGGCGGCGCGCAGGTGTCGAGCCCGTCCGAGACCAGGACGATGGACCGCTCACCCTCGTCGCCGAGCTCTTCTGCCGCGGCGAGCAGGGCGTTGCCGATCGGGGTGTATCCGCGCGCCGTGAGTCCGTCGATCCGATCGGTCAGGACCGCCTTGTCGACAGGGTGAACGGGGGCGAGCGTGACGACGTCGCGACAGGCGGCGTCCCGGTTGTCCGGTGCGTCGGACTCCTCGCTCCCGTACGCCAGCATTCCCACACGCGCACCCTCGGGTAGTGACTCCACGAGTTCGCGGGCGGCGGACTGGGCGGCGGCCAACCGGGTGCCGCCCACATCGGCCTCGAGCATGGAACTCGAGGCGTCCATGACGATCGCGACACTGCCGTCACCGGGAGCACCGCCGGCGGGAGAGGGATCCGCGGGCGACTGCTGGCCGAGCACCCGGGGCGCGCTGACGAGGCCCGCGCCGGCGATCAGCGCACACAGGCAGAGGACCGCGATCACCGCCGTCAGGCCCCGTCCGGTCGATGTGGTCGGAGGGCGGGGCGGCACTGACACGAAGGCTCCTCAGCTGCGGTGGCGTCGCCTGCGCCACCCTACTTCCGCGATCCGGGCGCCGGCCCCGAATCGACTGAGCGCCCCCGCCGGGACCGCGATGTGTTCTACGCGGCGGTGCGCATGAGCCGCCGGCCGCCGTAGACCACGAGGAACGCCGTGAGGTACATGACGATGCTGTAGACGGCGGCCGCCAGCCCCACCTCGTCGTCGCCGATCACGGTGAAGGCGATGAGCAGGGTCAGGGTGGTGTTCTTGATGCCGAACTCGACCGCGATCGCAATCTGCTCGGCGCGGCGCAGGCGGCAGATCCACGCGAGTAGGCCACCGATCACGATCAGCGCCAGGTTGAGGACGACCACCGCCGGCCCCACGGCCACGATGAGGTCCACGATCCGGTCCCTCTCGCCGAGCACGATGCCCACGATGAGCAGCACCAACACGACGAGTCCGACGATGCCGACAAAGCGCTCGATGCGGGCGGCCAGGGCGGGCTTGCGCGCGCGGAGGATCATTCCGAGAAGGACGGGGATGAGGATGACGCCCAGCAGCAGGCCGAAGGTCTGACCAAGCGGGACGGTGACCTCTTCGTCCGCGGCTCCGGGGATGAGCCGCGCGCCGATCCCGAACCACATGGGCAGCGTGAGGATCACAGCCACGGAGCTCAGGGCGGTGAGGATGACCGACAGCGCGACGTTGCCCCGGGCCAGATAGGTGATGAGGTTCGACGTCGCACCTCCGGGCGTCGCCGCCACCAGGACCACGCCGAGGGCCAACATCGGGGAGAGCCCGAACGCCAGCGCCACGGCCACGCCGGTCAGCGGAACCAGGACCAGTTGGCCGAACAACCCGACGATCGTCGCCCACGGCGACCTCGCCTGGACCGCGAAGTCCTCCTTGGTCAGGCTGAGCCCGATGCCGACCATGATGATCGCCAGTGCGATGGGCAGGCCTATGTCGATCAGGGGACTCTGGTCCACGTGGGACTCCTCGGGTGCTCGCGCGTCAACGGGTGACGACCATCGGGTGAGATGGACCACTGTCCGATCACCGTAACCGGTCGGACGCCGACCTTCCGGGGGTTCCGCCCGGACTCGGGATCGGGGTGACTGACGGGCGGCCAGCTCGGGCCTTTACCCCGCGTTGCCGCCGCCGAGCGGCTTAGGCTAACCTCTCCCCAGGTCATGAGTTCCAGCGACAAGCCCCGGCTCGCTGGGCGGCAACCCTCCACCGCGGTGGGGTGCCCCGGGAGACGACCTGGCCACCACCCACCCGGGTGACAGGCAAGCGCGGGTCCGCTGTCGTGACGCGGCCGGACCCTTCTGACGAGAGGAGGGGCTCCGCCCCTATGACGTACGACAACAGCAATCCCGACTGGGCCTTCGAGACCCGCCAGGTCCACGCCGGGCAGCCGGTCGATTCGGACACCGGTGCCCGCAATCTGCCGATCTACCAGACCACCTCGTACGTCTTCGCGGACGCCAAGCAGGCCGCGGACCGGTTCGCGCTCGCCGAGATGGGCCCGATCTACACCAGGATCACCAACCCCACGGTCGCCGCCGTGGAGGATCGCCTCGCGTCCCTCGAGGGCGGTGTCGCCGGTCTGCTCTTCGCCTCCGGCCAGGCCGCCGAGACCGCGGTGATCCAGGCCATCGCCCAGTCGGGCGGCCACGTGGTCGCCTCCCCCCGCCTCTACGGCGGTACCGACACGCTGCTGCGGCACACACTCCCCAAGTACGGCATCGAGACCACCTTCGTCGAGAACCCCGACGACCCCGCCTCGTGGGAGGCCGCCGTCCGGCCCGACACCAAGCTGTTCTACGGGGAGTCGATCTCCAATCCGCTCAACGACATCCTCGACATCCCGGCGATCGCCGAGGTCGCGCACCGCAACCAGGTGCCGCTCGTGATCGACAACACCGTGGCCACCCCCTACCTGATCCGGCCGCTGGAGTTGGGGGCGGACGTGGTCGTGTCCTCGGCCACCAAGTACCTCGGCGGCCACGGCGCCTCCCTCGGCGGCATCCTCGTCGACGGCGGTACGTTCGACTGGCGCGTGCAGCGCGACGGGCAGGACGTGTTCCCGTCCTTCACCACGCCGGATCCCGCATACCACGGTCTGGTCTACGCGGACCTCGGTGCGCCGGCACTCGCTCTCAAGGCCCGGGTGACGCTCCTGCGCGACACCGGCGCCGCGGCCTCGCCGTTCAACGCGTGGACCCTCATCCAGGGCATCGATACCCTGAGCCTGCGGATCGAGCGCCACGTGTCCAACGCCCAGCGGGTGGCCGAGTGGCTCGAGTCGCGCGAGGACGTGGCGAAGGTGCAGTACGCCGGTCTGGCCTCCTCGCCCTACAACGCCCTCCAGCAGAAGCTGTCCCCCAAGGGGGCGGGCGCCATCGTCACCTTCGACCTCGCGGTACCGCAGGGCGCGTCGGAGGAGGACGTCAAGGCCCGGGCGTGGACGTTCATCGACGCCCTCAAGCTGCATTCGTGCCTGGTCAACATCGGCGACGTCCGGTCGCTGGTGTGCCACCCGGCCACGACCACCCATTCCCAGGGCACGCCCGAGGCCAACGCGATCGCCGGGGTCACCACGGCGACCATCCGCCTCTCGGTGGGCATCGAGGCCGTCGACGACATCATCGGCGACCTCGAGCTCGGTTTCGCCGCGCTGTCCTGACCCCTGCCCGGATGATCCGCCCCACCGATCCGCTCACCCTGCTGCCCCCGGGTGACGGCACCCTCGGCCGTGTCGCCATCGGCGACCTGACGCTGTCCACGGGTGTCGTCCTCCCGGGGGTCTCCCTCGCGGTGCAGCGGTGGGGCCGGATCGCGGACGATCGATCCAACGTCGTCCTGGTCGAACACGCGCTGACCGGGGACTCGCACGTCATCGGCTCCGTGGACTCGCTGCACCCGACGCCCGGGTGGTGGAACGGTCTGGTCGGCCCCGGGTTGCCCCTGGACACCGATCGCTACTGCGTCCTGTCCGTCAACGTGCTCGGTGGGTGTCGCGGTTCGACGGGCCCCAGTTCGCTCCACCCCGACGGCCACTACTGGGGTGCCCGCTTCCCCGCCGTGTCCGTCCGCGACATGGTCGAGTCCGAGCGCGCCCTGGCCGATCTGCTGGGTATCGACCGCTGGGCCGCGGTGGTCGGCGGCTCCATGGGCGGGGCGAGGGCGCTCGAGTGGATGGTCGGACACCCTGACCGCGTCGGGGCCGGCTGCGTCCTGGCGGTGGGTGCGCGCGCCTCCGCCGACCAGATCGGTGTGCAGACCGCGCAGATCATGGCCGTGACCTCCGATCCGCACTGGCAGCAGGGCGGGTATCACGGCACCGGCCGCACTCCTGTCACCGGTCTCGGTATCGCGAGACGTATCGCGCACCTGTCCTACCGGGGCGAGGTGGAACTGGACGAGCGGTTCGCCAACCGACCGCAGCCCGGCGAGGACCCCCGTGGCGAGGACCTGTCGATGTCGGGGCGGTTCGCCGTGCAGTCCTATCTCGACCACCAGGCCGGGAAGCTCGTCTCCCGCTTCGACGCCTGCAGCTACGTCCTGCTCACCGATGCGCTCAACCGTCACGACGTGGGCCTGGACCGCGGTGGGGTCGAGCGGGCACTGCGCTCCTGCCCTGTCCCGTGCGTCATCGGTGGGGTGACCACCGATCGTCTCTACCCCCTGCGGCAGCAGGAGGAACTGGCCGCGCTGTTGCCCGGGGCCGATCCTCTGGTGGTGATCGACAGCCCCGCCGGTCACGACGGGTTCCTCACCGAATCCGACGTGGTGGGGCCCATGCTCGCCAGGACCATGGAACTCGCCGCCCACGGGACGCCCGACAGATCGCGAGGACCCGCATGACCGACCGTGACCGTCCGAACCGGTCCGCCGCCCTCGGGCTGACAGGCCTGGCCGTGGGTCTCGGCATCATCGGGGGGGCCATCGGCTTCGCCACCCTGTTGGGGATCACCGCGACCGCGAGAGGCGGCTACGACACGGCCGAGTACGGCCCGATGGCGCTGACCGCGGCGTCGTCACTGGTGTTGAGCGTGCTGCTGATCACCGGCGCGGTGATGCTGTGGCGCGCCCACCGCGCTGCCCGGGCCGTGATCGGGGTGGCCGTGACACTGTTGGCCGTGAGCACGCTGGCGCGGATGGTATTGGACAGCGTCACGTTCATCTCGGTGCTGGGCAGCGTTCTGTCCCTGTGTGCACTGGTGGCGATGGGCCTGCTGCTCGCGTCGAACGGGGTGCGCGACCACGTCCGCGACGGCGTGCCACTGCGACTGAACTAGGCCCGGCGGAGGAGGTCGACTCAGCCCGTCCCGAGCGAGTCGATCGATGTGGCGAGCCACAGCACGACCACGCCGACCGCCAGGTAGAAGGCCACATCGAAACCCTTGCCCCGCACACCGAGGAGTCGCGCGCGCTCGTCAGGCACCACCGCCCGCAGTACCGCGGCGGCCAGGGCCATGATCCCCAGCAGGAACGCCCCGCGGCGCCACCGCTCGAACATCACGAACCCCAACGACACAACGATCCCGACCAGGACCAGTGCGAGCGGCCACTGGGCCCGGATCTGCGACCAGCGAAGCCGCGCGGGACGGGTGCGGCGGGGCCGGGCGTCGGTCTGCCGG
>NZ_JADDKI010000617.1:0-558 GCF_015356725.1 Dietzia sp. SYD-A1 | reverse complement strand
GGAGGGGCCCCGCCACGTCCGGGTCGATGGGGGCGACCGCGTCCCCGACGGCGCCCAGCGCCAGGTGGGTGGGCAGTCCGGCGAGCAGCGCCACCGCGAGCAGGTCGAGCATCCGCGCGAGGGACCCGGTGTCCGCGGGTCCGGTGCGTCCTCGCCGGACACGATCGAGGGCCGGGGACAGCACGCCCAGCCGCGGGAACAGCCACGACCGACGTGGGAGGGGACCTCCGACAACACCCGCATCAGAGTCGGCAGCCGCGGCGGAGCCGACGGTGGAGTCCTCGGCGAGGTCACGCAGCCGCTCTGTGGCGGCGCTGCGCCACGGAGCGACGCACACGGCGGCGGCGATCAGCAGGAGCGCCGCGGTCATCGTGACGCCCCGTCCACGATCCGCTCCGTCCACATCAGACCCGTCGCCAGGAAGCCGACGCCGATCAGGCACAGCGCGCCGCCGATCGGGCCCCCGAACAGCACCCCGAGGGGGTCGGCGCCGAAACCCGACCCCAGCAGCACGCCGAACCCGGGCAGTCCGGTGAGGATCACCGCGGTGGCGCGGGG
>NZ_JADDKI010000616.1:0-1523 GCF_015356725.1 Dietzia sp. SYD-A1 | reverse complement strand
GGCCACGCCGCGGGGCACACCCGCGGTATCCGCGAGGAGCGCACCGAGGAAGCGCTTGCGCGACGCGGCGACCAACACCGGGAACCCCAGTTCGGTGAGGGCGTCGAGCCGGTGGAGCAGCGCCCAGTTGTCGGCGGCGTTCTTGGCGAACCCCAGCCCGGGGTCCAGCACGATCGAGCCCGCGTCGACCCCGGCGGACACCGCCGCATCGGCTCGGCGCGAGAGGTGGTCACGGACCGAGGTCACCACGTCCCCGCCGTAGTCGGCGCGGCCTCCGGCGCCCGCCCGGTACTGGTCGGGCGACACCCAGTGCATGAGCACCATGGGGCACCCCTGTTGGGCGACGACCGGCAGCATCCCGGGATCGGCGAGACCTCCGGAGACGTCGTTGATCAGCGCCGCGCCGGACTCCAGGGCCTCGGCGGCGACCGAGGCGCGCATGGTGTCGACCGAGACCGTGACCCCGTCCGCCACGAGAGAGCGGACGAGCGGGATCACGCGGTCCGCCTCGTCGGTCCGGTCGACCCGGATCGCCCCCGGCCTCGTGGACTCCCCGCCGACGTCGAGGAGGTCGGCCCCCTCCGAGACCAGTCGCCGGGCGTGGGCGAGGGCGGCCTCCGGGGCGAGGTGACGCCCCCCGTCGGAGAAGGAGTCCTCCGTGACGTTGACGATGCCCATCACCGCGCAGCGGCCCGGACGCGGCAGCCCGGCCGGGCGTGTCGGGGCGAACGGGTGGTTCACGTACCCCGCAGGAGGCCGAGTGCCTCCGCCCTGGTGGAGGCGTTGGACCGCATGCTGCCCCGGACCGCGGAGGTGGTGGTGACGGAACCCGGCTTACGGATTCCGCGCATGCTCATGCACAGGTGTTCGCATTCGATCACCACGAGGACCCCGGTGGGCTGGAGCCTGTCCACCAGGGCGTCGGCGACCTGGCTGGTCAGTCGTTCCTGCACCTGCGGCCGCTTGGCGTAGAGGTCGACGAGCCGGGCGAGTTTGCTCAGCCCGGTCACCGCACCCGAGCGCCCCGGGATGTACCCGATGTGCGCGACCCCGTGGAACGGGACGAGGTGGTGCTCGCAGGTCGAGAAGATGGGGATGTCCCGCACCAGGACCAGCTCCCGGTGGTCCTCGTTGAACGTCCTGGACAACACGTCCGCGGGTTCGGTGTACAGCCCCGCGAACACCTCCCGGTACGCCCGTGCGACGCGCGCCGGGGTGTCCTGGAGGCCCTCGCGATCCGGGTCCTCGCCCACGGCGATCAGCAGTTCCCGGACCGCCGACTCGGCGCGCTCGGCATCGAACACCCGGCCGGCGGACACCGACCGGGCGTCTGCCGCGGGGATGTGGTCAGGGGTCGTCATCAGTCCTCTTCTCGCACGAAACCGACCGGTGGTCAGTCGTCACGTTCCCACGGTGCCCGCCACCCGGGTTCCTTGTCCTCGCGACGGCGGGACCCGCTCCGGCGCCCGTCACCGTCCACCGCCGACCACGCACGGGTCGACCGGCCGGACGGCGACTCGTCC
>NZ_JADDKI010000615.1:0-1321 GCF_015356725.1 Dietzia sp. SYD-A1 | reverse complement strand
GTCCGTCGGCCCGTCGGGGATCCACGCCGACGGGCCCGCCACCTTCGGCGCCCTCGGCGAGGTGGCGCGGACGCTTGGCCTACGCCGTCGCACGCAGGCCAACGAGCAGGTCGACGTGGCCCGCGCCGCCGAGCTGTACGGGAGGCGCCCCCTGGACCTGTTGGACGAGTGGGGCTGGCTCGCCCCCGACGTCACCCTGGCCCACCTGTGCGACATCACCGATTCCGAGGTGGCGCTGGTCGCGGCGAGCGGGGCCACCGTCACCCACGCCCCGGCCTGCGATCTGCCCATGGGGTGGGGCGTGGCCCCCGTCGCGCGGCTACTCGACGGTGGGGTGCGCGTCGGATTGGGTACCTCGGGCGGCGGGAGCAACGACGCCGGCCACCTGCTCGCCGACGCCCGGCTGGCCATGCAGGTCGCACCTCTGGCGGGGCGGCCGATGGACGCGCTCGAGGTGCTGACCATGGCCACCGCCGGCGGAGCGGACGGACTGGGACGCACCGAGCTGGGCCGGCTGACCCCGGGATCGGCCGCCGACCTGGTGGTGTGGGACGTCTCGGGCGTGGCGGACGCCGGTGTCGCCGACCCTGTCGCCGGCCTGCTGTGGGCCAATCCGGGTCGACGCCCCCGTCACGTGGTGGTGGGTGGGGTCGTGGTGGTGCGGGACTTCCGGCCGGTCGGGTTCGACGAGCGCGCCGTGGCCTCCGAGCTGCGCCGGGAGTGCGCGCGGAGGGGGATCGGGCGGTGACCTGGGGTGCCCTGCGACCCCTGTGCAGGGCGCCGCAGGTCAGAGCGTTGGCGAGGACCGCGGCTCAGGACCCACGGTAGGTGCTGTAGCCGAAGGGCGACAGGATCAACGGCACGTGATGGTGGGCGGCCGGGTCGGTGACCTCGAAGCACACGACCGCCTCGGGGTAGAAACCCCGGACCCCCTTCGAGCGCTGGTAGGCGCCTGTATCGAAGTGCAGGCGGTACACCCCGGTGCCGATCCGGACCCCACCCAGCTCGGGGGCCCGCCCGTCGCCGTCGGTGGTGCCGGCGGCCAGTTCCGCGCCGGCGGCGTCGGTGAGCAGGTACGCCAGTCCGGCCGCGGGGGTCCCGGTGGACGTGTCCAGCGCGTGGGTGCTCAGGGACATCAGGTGCTCCTCACAGTGCGCCGGTGTCGAGCAGCCGGTCCAGCCGCAGTGCGTTGATCCTCGCGAGGTGGTCGCGGGTGCACGCGAGCTCCTCAGCCGGGTCGAGCGAGATCCTCCGGTCGAGTTCGTCCACGATCTCGCGCGCCGACAGTCCGGTGGCGCAGACGAGGAATGAGTGCCCGAAG
>NZ_JADDKI010000614.1:0-969 GCF_015356725.1 Dietzia sp. SYD-A1 | reverse complement strand
CCCGTGGAGCGGCCCGGCCACGACCACACCCACGAGACCCGCGGCCACGGGGACGACCACCTTGGTCGGCACCCTGTCCAGGACGGCGGGCAGGCCACGCCGCCGGGCTGCGGCCGCGCCATACATGTGTCGGAGTCGCGTCCGGGCCACACCGTCCGGCCATGCGATCAGGGCTCCGGCCAGCAGTACCATCGCCGCCGTCACCTGACGGCCCCCGCGATCAGGGCGTCGAAGACCGGTCGACCGGGAGTCTCTGCCCCATCGGCGCGCCAGGCGGGGTCCACCACGATCCCCTGTGCGTCCCGCCGGACCACTCCCATGGAGTCCACAACCCGCCGCCCGTCGGGCAGTCGCCGCATCCCCACCACCACCCTGAGCGAGGCGGCGACCTGCGCGGACAGCGCCGCGCGGTCGAGCCCGCCGAGGGCTCCGAGTGCCTCGAGTCGTGCCGGGAGTTCCGTGGGTGAATTCGCGTGGACGGTGCCGGCGCTCCCGTCGTGCCCGGTGTTGAGCGCGGCGAGCAGGTCGACCACCTCGCCGCCCCGCACCTCGCCCACCGCGATCCGGTCGGGGCGCATCCGCAGCGCCTGCCGGACCAGATCGGACATCGCAACCCCGCCCGCGCCCTCGACATTGCCGTGCCGCACCACCAACCGGACGACGTGCGGATGGGCGGGTCGCAGTTCCGGGGAGTCCTCGACGCACAGCAGCCGTTCACCCGGCGGCACCAGGCCGAGCAGTGCGGCCAGGAGCGTCGTCTTTCCCGAGCCTGTCCCGCCCACCACCAGGTATCCGATCCGGGCCGCGACCAGTGCCCGCAGCAGTGGCTCGGCCTGCGGCGACACCGTCCCTGACTCCACGAGCCGGTCGAAGGTGGCCTGCGCGGGTCGCGAGACCCGCAGCGACAGGCAGGTCCCGTCCACCGCGACCGGGGGCAGCACCGCGTGCAGCCGCCACGCCATCCCGTCC
>NZ_JADDKI010000613.1:0-429 GCF_015356725.1 Dietzia sp. SYD-A1 | reverse complement strand
TCACGGACGAGGGGAGGCGGGAATGATCCGGGTGGCCCTGGTCGACGACCAGGCGGTGGTCCGCGCCGGGTTCCGGGTGCTGTTGGAGGAGGCCGCGGACCTCGAGGTGGTCGGGGAGGCGGCCAGCGGACCCGAGGCCGTCTCCATGGTCCGTCGCGCCCGGCCTGACGTCGTCTGTATGGACGTGCGGATGCCCGGCGGGGACGGAATCACCGCGACCCGGCAGATCGTCGCCGAGCGCGACGGTGATCTGCCCGCCGTGCTCGTGGTGACGACGTTCGACCTGGACGACTACGTCTTCGGGGCTCTCGAGGCCGGGGCCAGTGGGTTCCTCCTCAAGGACTGCGACCCCGCCGACCTCGCCCACGCCATCCGGCGCCTCGCCCGCGGGGAGGGGACGGTCGACCAGGCCGTCACCCGGCGCGTGAT
>NZ_JADDKI010000612.1:0-512 GCF_015356725.1 Dietzia sp. SYD-A1 | reverse complement strand
CGGCTGCGGGGAGGGCGGGCCCAGCAGCCGCCGTAGCGGCCTCAAACCCCAGCAGCCAGCCGCTTCTCGTCGATCGTCCGGTCGAAGACCAGGGCATAGAGCAATCCGGCACCCACGGCTGTGTAGGGCCAGAGAAGATAGAAGATCACACCCATGGACATCGGCAGGCCCCAGAGCATCGCCTCGCCGCCCGCCGTGAGGATCGACCACAGCACCAGCACTCCCAGCCCCGAGCAGTAGGCCACGATCGCGAGTGTCGACACCCTCTCCCAGGACCCGTCGGACTGCAGGGAGCCGAGCAGCATCATGACCACCGCGAAGATCGGCACGGCGAGGAACACCATCTGCCACGTGTCGGTGACCATCCCGAGTAGCGCGAACGCCGCCACCGCCACGAAGGCGTGGATCAGCATCCCGGCGCGCTTGTGGTCGGGCTCGGGAGCGTCCGCGGGGTCGAGCAGGGCCGACTCGGCGGCGGGGTCGAGGCCGCCGTCGAGTCGGCCCTGCTCGAC
>NZ_JADDKI010000611.1:0-1786 GCF_015356725.1 Dietzia sp. SYD-A1 | reverse complement strand
GTGCAGGAGACCCTGCTCACCGCCTGGAAGCGGCTGCATCTGCTGGAGGATCCGGACGCGGTGCGCAGCTGGCTGGCCCAGATCTGCTCGCGGCGGGCGACCGACATCGCCCGCCGCCGTGCCCGGCGTTCGACCGACGCCCAGCCGCCCGAGCTCCTGCACGTCCACCGCGACGAGGGCCCCCGGGCCGACCCCGCCCGCACCACGGAGGTCAACGCCCAGATGCAGGCCCTGGCCCGGGTTCTGGGCACGATGGACCCGGACCTCCGGTCGTGCTGGACGCTGCGCGAGATCGACGGGATGTCCTACCGGGATGTCGCTGCCGCGCTCGACATCACCGAGTCCACCGCGCGGGGTCGACTCGCACGCGCCCGAACGCACGTGATCGACTACATGAAGGAATGGCGGTGAACACCATGGACGGACCCTCCCGGCACGGTGGACCCGACGACGACGAGGCCACCAGGCTCTACCTCGACCAGATCAGTGCCCTCCACCGGGACTGGGACGAGCTCGAGAGCCGGGGCGACGACTCCGTGCAACTGTCCCGACGGGCGCGATCGGCACTGACGGAGGCGGTGCGGGCTGACGCCAGGCACGGCGCCCGGGTGCAGATGCCCCCCACCGACGTGGGCCCCTACTCGCTGACCGAGCTCGCCCTGCGCACCCTCATCCGCGACACGGTGGACGATGTCCCCGGGGTGGTGAGTCTGCGGACGGCGGTCGACCACGAGCCGGGTGCGGGATGGGGCACCCGCGGGCTGCCCCGACGGATCGCCTGCCGGGTCTCGCTCGCGATCACGACGCCGGATCTGCCCGCCCTGGCCGACGCGGTACGCCAGGCGGTCCGTGCCGCGTGCGCCCGGGAATTCGACCTCGTCGACCTGGTGGTCGACGTCCACATCGAGGATCTCCATGAGAACTGACCCGACAGCAGCAGAGTTGATCGAGCTGGTGGTGGCGGTGCCCGGGGTCAACGGGATCGAACCCGGCATCGGCACCTCCCTCCGGGCGCTCGACGCCCGGATCCGGCGTGCCGGCGCCGCCTCGACCCACTTCGGCCTCTACGTGGACCGCGACGGGGGCAGGGTCACCGTGGAGGTGAGTCTGGACCAGTCGCGCCCGGTCAGGCAGTGCGTCCGCGACATCCAGGTGGCCCTGCGGGACGCGCTCGGGGACACCGTGCCGGACGGCACCGAGCTCGAGGTGCGGGTGCAGTCACTCCACAGAGGGTGAGGCGGGCACGGCGTCCCCGAGCTCGTCGAGGGGCGCTGCCGCGACGGAGCGTCGCGTGCGTCCGGCGCGGACACCGTTGGCGATCACCAGGATCTCCGCGAGCTCGTGCACCAGCACGACCGCGGCCAGCCCCAGGACGCCGGCCAGGGCCAGGGGCACCAGGACGAGGATGATCGCCAACGAGAGTCCGATGTTCTGCAGCATGATCCGGCGGGAGCGGCGGGCGTGCTGCAGCGCCTGGGGCAGGTGCCGCAGGTCCTCGCCCAGAAGTGCGACGTCGGCGGTCTCGATCGCGACGTCGTTGCCCATCGCCCCCATCGCGATTCCCAGATCCGCGGTCGCCAGGGCGGGGGCGTCGTTGACGCCGTCGCCGACCATCGCCGTCGACCCCTCCGTGCGGAGCCGGGCGACGATGCGGGCCTTGTCCTCCGGCCGGAGGTCCGCGTGGACGTCGTCGATCCCCACCTCGGCCGCCAGCGCGCGGGCGGTGCGGCCGTTGTCCCCGGTGAGCATCGCCACCCGGTAGCCGTCGCGGCGCAACGCGGCGACC
>NZ_JADDKI010000610.1:0-1022 GCF_015356725.1 Dietzia sp. SYD-A1 | reverse complement strand
GCACTCCGCCGTACTCTCGGCGCGCTTCGAGCCATTACTGACCCATGCTCCTAGCGGTTGCGGGCCACCGGGCCCGGGGATTGACTGTGGGTCATCCGACGACCCCTCACCGGAGGCCCGATGACCCAGACACGGTTAGCGCATATCGAGGTCGATGACGGCGTGTACGCGCCTCAGGCCGACTCGTGGTTGCTCTGCGAGGCGCTCGACCATGCCGACCTGGTCGCCGGCAAGCGGGTTCTCGACATCTGTACAGGAAGCGGGATTCTCGCCGTCGAGACCGCACTGCGCGGCGCGCGGGAGGTCGTCGCCTTCGACATCTCCCCCGCCGCCGTCGCCTGTGCGACCCGCAACGCCGAACGAGCCGGGGTGCGGGTGGATGCGCGCGTGGGAACGCTCGCCGACGCCCGACGGGCCGGGCCGTTCGACGTGGTGGTGTCGAACCCTCCGTACGTCCCCTCGGACGCGCCGCTGAGCGGGACCGGACCCAACCGGGCCTGGGACGCCGGCGCCGACGGGCGGGTGGTCCTGGACGAGCTGTGCGACCTCGCCCCCGACCTCGTGGCCCCGGGCGGGACCATGCTGATCGTGCACTCCGAGTTCTCCGACCCGCCGAAGACCATTTCACGGCTCGAGCGGGCCGGGTTCGACGCCCGCCGGGTCGCGAGCCAGGTCGTGGAGTTCGGTCCGGTGATGCTCGGGTACGCGGCGCGACTGGAGGCCGCGGGCCTGCTCGAGCCGGGGAGACGAATGGAGGAACTGGTGGTGGTCCGTGTCGACCGCAGGTGACCGCGACGCGCGGGTCGTCCGGATAGTCCCCGGCGGCCCCATGTTGGTCGAGGGGCCGGTCGACCTGGTCACCGACGACGGGGCCCGCGTCTGCTCCGACCGCTTCATGGTGGCGGTGTGCACCTGCCGTCGCAGCAAGACCTACCCGCTGTGCGACACCAGCCACCGTCGCAAGATCCGGGCCACCTCTCCCGGATCCCCTACCGACGCCTCAGCCGGCGCCGACGGCTGAG
>NZ_JADDKI010000062.1:0-22830 GCF_015356725.1 Dietzia sp. SYD-A1 | reverse complement strand
ACGCCCCCTGCGATGAACTCTCGCGTGCGCCACGGCTCGCGCGAGAGTTCATCGCAGGGGGCGTCGATGCGCGGGGTGTGCAGGCGCGGGAGCGGATGCCTCTGCTGGGGTGGATGCCTCTGCGGGAGCGGATGCCGTCGTTGGGGTGGATGCCTCTGCGGGAGCGGATGCCTCTGCTGGGGTTTGCAGGCGCGGGAGCGGATGCCTCTGCGGGAGCGGATGCCGGTGACCGAGCGCGGGCGCCTCTGATGGAGGGGAGGGCGCCTCAGGCGTCGATGGTCTCGGACTTCCCGGATCTGGCCAGCGCGGCGAGCTGGCGGGTCGTCGCCCCCGGCAGGTACGCCCGGCCGATCGCCACGCCGATTCGCGGCAGATCGGCCTCGTCGCGGAAGCACAGGAACACGGGCTCGATGCGCGGGTTGAACTTGGCCTTGAACTGGTGGAGCGAGCGGAATCCGTAGTACGGCTCGAGGGCCTGGCCGAGCAGGTCGAGGCCGCGGTCGAGGGTGGCCACCTCGTCGTCGTCGCCACTGCGCGCCAACGGAGCCCCGGACAGCGAGACGAAATCAGCCCCCTCGTCCTTGAACTCCAGCGCCGAGCGGGCGATGAGGAACTCGATCATGTTGTTCGCGCCGGGACCGTTGCGCTTACGCATCACGTCCAGGGTCCACCCGCGGACGCCGCCCTCGGTGCCACCCCGGTAGACGGGAAGCCACGACAGCGCCGCCTGAACGACCCCGTCGGAATCCACCGCCAGGGCGATGCGCACGTCGTCATCGAGCGCCTCCTCGACCGTGCCCAGGGTGAAGCCCATCTCGGGGAGCTCCTTGTCCCCCACCCACTGCTCGGAGATCTCGCGCACCTGCCCCAGGATCGCGGACGGCTGCTCCCGCAACAGCCCGGAGACGAAACTCGTCCCGTTCTTCTGCGCCTTGTTCATGGCGCTCCGGATCTTCTGCCACTTCTTGCCGCCGAACGCCAGGTCGGGCAGGTCCATGATGGTGTCCTCGGCGATCTGGAGCGCCCGCCACCCGCGCTCCCTCATGGTCTCGGCGGTCTCGGCCGACACCGAGAAGAGGCACGGCACCGCGGCCTGCGACTCGGCGAACTCCACGAACTCGGTGAGCAGACGACCGCGATCCCCGGGCGCGGCGACGGGATCCGCCAGCGCGATCGCCGTCCCCACGTGGAGGCGGTACCCCACGACGCCCCCGGCTCCGAAGAAGTAGTTCATCGGCTGCCACGTGATCATCCAGGACATGGTGCTGCCGCCGTGCTGACGGATCAGCGCGCGGACGCGGTCGACCACGTCCTCCGAATGGACCGAGGACCCGGTGACCCGGCGCCGGATCCGGACCCCGAACGCCCCCCGGCCGGCCACGAGCAGCACGGCCTCGCCCGCCCACAACAGTCCGGTGCCCGCAGTGACGGCGCCGAGGCTCTCGAAGTCCGCGGCCACGACCAACACCGTGACGACGAGCGTGGCCACCGCGGTGAGCACGGCGTAGGCGAGAGCGACCATCCACGCCGCCCGGAAGCCGCGGCGCAGCAGTTCGGCGGTCACCGCGGCGACCAGGACCGACACGAGCATGCCGGCCAGGCTGACGTCGTCGGCCTCGGTCGGGCCCAGGGGGCCGTCCGCGGGGACGAAGTACACCACCACGTGCACCGCGGCGATGAACCACATCCCGGCCGAGACGACCAACCTCGTCTCGCGCCGGGTCCGTGGCCTCAGGCCCCGCTCGGTGAGTGAGAAGAACCGTTCACCCACGAACAGGAACACCGCGAACGCGATGAGGTGCGTGAGGTCCGCCAGACGGCCGAGGAACAGGAACGACACGATCACGTAGCCGTAGAGCAGCGCCCGCGCCCGCAGCCGCCACGGGGACACCAGCGTGGCGGTGGTGGCGGCCAGAACGGCGATCACGGCCGTCGAGCACCCCACGTCGAGCACCACGGACAACTCGGCGGCCCACTCCCACCCCACCGCGTTCCCGGGGACGAGCACGGCGACCGCCCCGAGGACGCCGATCAGCTGACCGCCGATCGCGACCAGCGCTGTCCGGGCTGACCCCAACCGCCACTCGCCGACACCGAACCCCGCCGCCACCAGCACGAGAAGCGACGCGTGCTGGAGAGGGGTCATCCCGAACCACGGGCCGGCGAACACGGTCCACCACCGACCGCCCTCGAGCGCGGGGACGCCATACGCCACGCCTTCGAACCACGAGGCGTCGGGGGCGGCGCGCCACAGGGTCTCGAACACCACCCCGGTCACGAGGAGGGCGGCCAGCACGATCGCTGTGACCGGGAGGCGGCGGGCGGCGCGCCAGACGGCACCGGCCGCGGCGGCGAGCGGGGACGGTTCCGCGGGTACGTCGGGGTCGTCCGTGCTCTCGGTGATCTGGTCGGTGCTCATGGTGCTCCCGTGGGCGGCGCGCGTGACGGAACCAGCGCGTGACGGAACCGGCGGGGGCCACCCGTCGTGACCCCGTGTGTGAACGGGATTAAGTATGCGCTCACCTTCCCTCGTGTGGGCGCGAACACCGGTGCTCCCGGGGGTCTTGTTACCCTCGCGGACATGATCGGCGCCGGGCCCACAGCGCACGGAGCGCGGAGGTCGGCGCGCGATCGCGTGCTGGTGCTGGTCGGCCTCGCGGTGTACGGAGCCCTCGCCGCGCTGGGCGACCCGATGACGTGGCCCGTGCGCGTGGCCGTGGCCGGCGGGGTCCTCATCGTGATCGTCCTCGCGGTGCGGCGTGGGTGGCACAGGCCCGGATCCCCCGGTGACCGGGGCGACCTCTCCAAGGCCGGACCCGTGCCGATCATCGTGTGGGTAGTGCTCCTCGCGGTCGTCGCGGTGATCCAACTGGGGCATTTCTTCGCCGAACCGCGCTCGATCTACCCGACGCTCAGTTCGTTGTTCGAGCAGCCCCTGTCCTTCTACCCGGTTCGTGCCGCGGCCTTCGCCGTGTGGGCGTGGCTGGGATGGGCCCTGGTGACGCGGTGACGTTCCTCCCCGCGGACCGCTCCGCCAACCTCGTCATCTGGGCGGTGGTCTGGTCACTCGTACTCCTCTGGGTGGTCGTGACCGCGCGCTCCTCCGTGCTTCCGAACCTCCTCGACCTCGTCCGGTTCGTCCGCCGTTTCTGGCTGCTCCGGTGGGCCCTGCTGGCCTTCTGGATCTGGCTGGGGTGGCACCTGTTCGTGCGGACCACCGCGTGAGTGCGCGCGGGTGCTCTGGAAGGTGACCGGGCGGGAACCGTAACGTAGGCGGTGAACTCGGTTGATGGCCTGCGGTGTCGGCGCGCCGGTCGGACTCAAGGAGGGTGAGGCGAGCATGGTCGCGAGTCGCCCCGCCCCCGGTGTGGCGGGTCCCGTCCCGAACCCGCAGTCCCCTCCGCGCACGCGACTGTTCGACGCGCTCTCCGGGCCGGAGCGGTTGGTCGTCGTGCGTGGCCCCCTGCTCTCCGGGAAGACCACCCTGCTCAGGCGGTGGTCGGCCGCCTCCGCCTCCCCCGGAGCCGTCGCCGGGGTGATCGGGCCCGAACCGGGCAGCACGCCTGACGCCTATTGGCAGGAGGTCGCGACGTCACTGCCGGAGCAGCGGGACGCCGACGCACCGACGGTCGGACCGGTCGGTGCGCGCCGTACCGCCACGGACCCGCCGGCAGACCCTTTCGACCAGGTGAAGTCCCTGGTCCGGACGTGGCGCGGCCCCCTCACACTGGTCCTGGACGACCTCCATCTGGTGGGGGAGCCGGAGAACCGTGTTCGTGACCTCTTCGAGCAGTCGTCCGGCGGGATGGTTCGTGTGCTGGTGGCCACCCGCACCGCGGGGGCTTGGCACGAGGCACCGGGGCTGCCGGCGGACAGGGTGTTCGTGCCACCGGCGGACCTCCTGCTCACGGACGCCGAACTCGACGCCGCGATCGATCTGGCGGGTCTGACCACGGCGTCGGCTATCCCCCTGGGTGAGGTCGCGGCGGAGACGGGCCGAATCGCCGGCCTGGTCGACAAGGGTGTCGGCGCCCTGAGGTCGGGCTCCCCGGCCCGTGCGGACCGGGTCGGGCGCATCCGCAGCGTGGTGGACCGGGTGGTCGTCCGGGTTCTGGCCGAGACGGCGGAACTGCACCGCCACAGGAGGGAGATCTTTTGTGCCGCGACGGCCACCCCGCTGACCGCGTCGTCGGTCGGCGTGGCGATCGGCGGGGTGACCGGACGGGTGAACGCGGTAGGCGACGTATTCGTCGCCCTCGAGAGGCACGGACTCACCGTCCGCGAGGCCGGGGCGGCCGAGCCGACCTGGAGCTTTCCCGACCCGATCAGGGCATCGCTCCTGCGCATCGCGGCAACTGAGAGGCCGGAGGACCTCCGCGATGCGCGGATCGCCCTCATCGACCACTGGCTCGCGGAGGGTCGGCCCCACACGGCGTTCGTCCACGCGATCGATGCCGAACGCTGGGACCTCGTGCTGGACATCCTCCGCGCGCACTGGAAGACCCTGTACACGACGAACTTCCTGCACATGGACGGGGACCTCAAGCGGATCCCCCCCGAGGTGCTCGAGAGCGAATCGCTCTTCGGCACGTTGCGCAGGATGCACAGTCAGTTCTCCGCGCCCAAGGACAGTCCCGCGCCGCCTCCGGATCTGGTGGACTCGCCCGAGGTCTCGGATGACGCCGAGCGGTTGATGCGGATGATCTCACTCCGCATCGACGGGCGTTTCGAGAAGGCCGCAGCGGAGTACGAGATGCTGCGCCGGGTCCCCGCCCCCGACGTCGAGTCCTCTACGCAGTCGGAGCGGGACGGCCCGGCGTTCGTGTTCCTCCACCTGGGCCTGACCCTGCTCCTGGTGGGGCGATTCGACGACGCTCATCAGATGCTGCGCCGGGGTCACCGGCTCGGGGTCGGGTCGTTCATCGAGCGGGACGCTGCCGGGAAGCTGACTCTGGTCAACGCGATCCTCGGCCACGTCCGGGACGCCGACTCCTGGTGGGACGAGGAGCAGCGGCACCCGCAGCTGCCCCACGACTCGGAACTCGTGGTCCGCCCGGCCGGCATGATCGGGTCCGCACTGGCGCGGCTCGAGCGCCTGGACATCGACTCCGCCATCGATCTCATGACGGACCTCGGTCCCCCCGCGGACCAGGAGGAGCTGTGGGGCTTCTCCCTGTACGTGTACGGACAGATCGCTCTGGCGGCCGGCACCCCGGCCGACGGGTTGCGGTACGTCGAGCACCATATGAGGAGGTTTCCCGGGTTGCGCGCGGACGGCGCCGTGGTGGGGCCGCTCCTCGATGCGGTCCGGGCCGACCTCCACCTGGCGATGGGGCGAACCGCCGTGGCCTTCGACCTCCTCGGGGGGTCCACGCACCCCCTCACCGCTCCGGCCCGGGCCCGGGCCCGACTGTACGACGGCGAGCACGCGGGCGCGTTGGGCGTCGTCCGGGATCACTACGGGGATCTCGGGTGCACGCAGCGCGACTCCCTGGAGCTGTCCCTGGTCGGTGCCGCCGCCTGGATCGGGCTCGGCAACCGTGAGGAGGCGGTGACGTACCTGGAGCGCGCGATCACCACGTCCACGCTCACCGGAGTGGTTCGTCCCTTCGTCACGCTCGCCCCCGGGACCCTGGCCACGCTGGCGACCCTGGGCCCCGAGTTGCCGCCCCCGGTGCGCGATGCGACCCCCCCGTCGCCGGCCCCGGGATCAACCGAGCTCACCGGACGCGAGCTCGCCATCCTCGCGAGTCTCGCCACCGGTGATTCCATCACCGCCATCGCGCGGCAGCACTTCGTCAGTGCCAACACGGTCAAGACACAGCTGCGGTCGGCATACCGCAAGCTCGGGGTCCGATCCCGCGACGCGGCGGTCGACGAAGCTCGACGGCGCGGCCTGGTCTGATGGCTGAGCAGGATGGTCGTCCAACTCGAGCCGGGGCCCTCGGGGCGTCCGGCTGAGTGGCCGCAATAGCCCGCTCATCACTGCTTTCACCCGCCCTTTCACCCGGGTGAAAAAGTCGTCCCGATAGGTGTTCCGTCTCCAATGTGAGTTAGCGTCCATGTTGATCGTGTCGCGCAATCGTGATCACCGTCGCCATCGGCCGGGCCGGATCCGTGCCCGTGACCCCCACCCGCCCACGCGGGCATCTCCCCATCACAGGAGAACTCAGCCGTGACCGTGCGGGCCCGGTGGGGCGACGGGATCCGTCTTCGGAAGGACCACCCATGAGGCGCCTGAGGCTCCCGTATCGGCACGGAGACGGGGCGGGCGCCTCTGCTGCGCTGGCAGTGCTGTGCGCCGTCATCGCTCTCGTGCTGCCCACGCTGGTTCTCGCCCCCATGGCGTCGGCCCGAGCCACCTCTCCGGCGCCCGCGACGGCGACACGGGGTACCGGTCCGGAGGCCGTCCGCCCGGCCCCGGCGGCGATGGATGTGCGGGTCGCGGTTCGCGGACCCGGCGACGCGGCGGCGTACTCGTATGCCTCCGGGCCCTCCGGTCCGTCGACCCCCGCCGACCCGGCGGTGCCGGGAACGGGGGCGAAGGTGGGACGCGCGGGCGAACCCGGTGTTCGGGATCCCCGCACGGCGACCGCCGGAGGAGTGCTCGGGGACACCGGCGCGGACGTGAGCTGGCTGACCGGGGCTGCGGCGGTCATGATCCTCGGCGGCACCCTGGCCCTGGGGCTGGCCCGACGCAACCGCCGCAGCATCCCCGAGACCACGAGGGAGTGATCATGGTCAGCGTCCCCCTGCCCGTCGTCATCGGCGAGGTCACCACCCCGGGTCCCGCCGCGGTCGACCTTCTGGGGCGAGGGGCCGTCCTGCTGTTCGACCTGCTCACCTCATGACAGGGAACGCTACGATGACCGAGAGTGAGTGGGCCGACTACGTCGCGTGGTCGGGTCTGGACGAGGACCGACTAGCAGAGATCCTTCGTGACCGTGGGCCGGACCGTGACCGTGAGCGTGATCCGGACGTCGGGCCGGAGACCGCCACGTGGCTGCGACGCCTGTCGAGCCGGTGCCGGACGTCAACGTCGTCGCGAACCCGCCATCGCGGGGCCGGAGAACAGCGCGATTCCTAGGACGAAACCGAAGTCGTACCAGTTGCCGTTGTTGTTCACCTCGTAGATGGTCACGGTGTCGGTGAACAGGGAGATGATGAAGGTCACGGGCAGGATGAGCCCGTGCCACAGGCCCCACCAGAATCCGAGGCCTTCCGGGGAGACATCGACGTTGGGCCCCGCTGCGCACGCACCGAGGGACAGGACGACGGCGAGGAGGACGGCGGCGGCGAGCCCGTGTCGTCCCCGGGAACTCACCTCCGCCGTCCCCGCCAGAAGTACAACGCGGGCCCGACGAAGTTGACCGCGATGACGGCGGCCCACCTGCCCTTGGAACCGCGCACCTGCTCGGCGGGCCGGAAGGCCAGGTCGGTCCACGCCGTGACCGCGAGCGACACCTGGATGGACATCAGTGTCAGGATCGCGGCCTTCTGGCCGTCAGACAGATCGCTCCACGACTTCTTCCGCATGGTTCCTCCCGGGATCGGACTGGGAATGGGACCTTCCTTACACTAGTGGCTCGTGCGGCCTCGCGAGGGTCGAAGGGTCGGAGCGACGATTCGCTCCGAGACGGCCCCCGTGACCGCGGCGAAGACCGCCTTGTGCGCCATGTCCACCACCTGCTCTCGGACAGGCCAGGAGGTCGGAGGCGCCCCCACCCCCGTCGCGTTCTCCACGGTCTGGTCGAAGCCCAGCCGGATCACCGTATGCCAGCCCGTCGCATGAACCCCACGGATTCCCGTGACCGCCCAGACCCCGCGGAGAGCGCCGAGTGCGGCCCCGGTGCCGAAGTGCATGAGGTGGTTCCACGTGTCGGGGCGGTCACTCTCTCCGGGCCGCCGGCCCAGCAGCGTGAGAAGTGCGCGCGCGGGGACGTACGAGTTCGGGCGGCCGGTGAGCAGCTGCTCACCCTTCTCCCCGAGGGTCATCACGCCCGCCCCGACTACTCCGGCGAGGGCCCCGGCTCCGGCTGCTCGCGCGAGGTGTAGTGCACGGCTGTCGCTCATCGTGTCGTCTCCTCGGATTGTGGGGAACCGCCGGACCGTCCGGCGAGATGATCTGTGGAACGGGCGAGAGCGGGATTTCCGGGGAGGAACCGGTCCCGCAGTCGTGAGCCCGGGTACCAGCCGGTGAAGAGCAGGACGATGAGCGCGAGGTCGATGACCTCACCGCCGTAGAACATGAGCTGGGCCCCGACCCTGGCGTCCGCCGGGTCGATGCCGGCCGGGGGGTGCCCGTACAACCACCTGCCGAGAATCGAATGCGCGCCGATGAACAGGACCAGGACCACCGCGCGTGTCCGGAAGCTCGCGCGGTGCGGGTTCGGGTCCGGCCCGATCATCGCCACGGTGAACAGCAGGCCGGCGAGGAACACGTGCAGGTGGACGAGGACGTGGACCGCGTGTGACTCGTGCATGAGCGCGAAGAGGTCGGTGGTGTAGAGCACCCACAGGCCCCCCGCGTTGAGCACGGCCGCGACGACGGGATGGGTGAGCACCCGCGCCGGCGGGGACCGCAGCACGCGCGAGACGACCCGGGCGTGCCGGGTGGGCAGAGTCCTCAGCGCGAGGGTCACCGGGGCCGCGAGCACCAGAAGGAGCGGTGCCAGCATGCCCATGAGAAGGTGGACTCCCATGTGGGCGGTGAACCCCGAGTGTGCCGCGGAGGCGAGGGGGCCGACCCACGCCGCCCCCAGGCAGAGCAGCCCTGCGATCCACAACGCGGTCCGATATCGGGGCCACCGGCCTCGGCGACGGTGCCGACCGGCAGCCATCAGGTAGGCGGCCGCCGCCATCGCGATCAGGGGAACGCCGAGTACCTCGGGCATCGGCCAGGAGGAGGGTTCGGGATGCGCGTGGTCGTGGGTCACCGGACTCAGTCCCGGGAAGGGCGGGACGTCGGCGTCCGCTCCGGGGGAACCGCGGTCCGCCACAGGATCAACAGTCCTGCCAGGAGGAGAGCAACAGCCGAGGAGATCCACACCAGGTCGTAGACGAACAGGTCGACGCCGTAGCGGATCTGGTGGACCCGGAGGATCTTGTGGAAGACGATCCCGTCGAACAGCTGGAACGCGCCGACTCCGGTGAGGACCGCACCGGACCACCGCCCCCACGGGACGACCATCGTGTGCCTGACCTCCCCCAGCATGAACAGGCCCCACACGGTGATGAGCCAGGTGGCGCCGTGGAACAGCCCGTCCGCCAGGAGGGCGACGTTGGGGGTGGAGAGGTCGTAGAAGTGGTGCCACTGCAGGAGCAGGTGAAAGACGAACAGATCGATCACCGACCCGGCGATCCCGCAACCGAAGAGGAACCCGGACAGGACCAGACGCCGGCTCGCCCGGGGGTCCGCGGTGCGGATCTCAGTAGAAGGTGGCGACACCGTGCGTCCTCCTCGCGAGGGGTCGGGTGCCGCTGAGCCTAGGGCCGGCGGCGAGAGGTCACCACCGCTGCACGCGGGGGCCGACAGGCCGGGAACCTACTCCCGCGCGGGCTCGCGCCCCTCGGATTTCTCCCTCTCCCACTCCGCCCGGTCCCGCATCTCCCTGGGGCGGAAGTAGAACAAGCCGGAGAGCAGCGCCACGAGGAAGGCCGCGAGCATCACGAAGAACAGGGGCCAGACGCCGGTGAGGAAGATGATCGGGACCGCCATCGCGGTGACGAGGCCACCGCCGAAGAACGGTTCGAAGACCAGCTGCTTGTAACCGAACGCCTCGAACGCGGGGCTCTCCGCCTGCGGGTCGACCACCCGCATGAGGATGAGGCCCGTGGCGGTGACGCCCATCGACTGGCCGAAGTCGCCGATACCGCGCTCGAACCAGTAGCGACCGATGATCCGCGGCGCCAGCATCAGGAAGACGGCGACGTTGAAGACGATCCCCGCGACCGCCAGGATCACGAAGACACCGATGTTCTCTCCGATCGCCTGGAGGGACAGGGTGGCGATGGCGGCGACGATGAGGAAGTCGAGCGCCCACCCCTGGATCCGCAACATGATCTGGGCGTCGATCACGTGCGCGAACCCGGCCTTGGTGGCCACGAACTGCACGATCACGCCACCGAGGAGGGCGATGGGGAAGAGGGGGACGTAGGCGAAGATCTCCAGCGGCGTGTTGTCGTCGAGCATGATCGACGCGTAGGTCGCCTGCTCGATCCAGCGCAGGCCCTCCAGGATCACGAGGCCGACGAGGATCGCCACGGTGACGATCGCGATGTGGAGCGACAACGGCTCGACCGAGGACGGGCGGGACGTCATCTTGCCGGCGGAGTAGTACTCGTCCTCGCGGAAGAGCCCCTTCTGTTCCTCGATGGACATCTTGGCGCTCCCGGTGACGATCTCCGTCCGTCCGGTGCGCACCGCCCAGTTGATCAACCCGATCCCGATGACGATCCCGCCCACGATGCCCACGGTGGCCAGACCGACGGCGAGGTCGGCGCCCTCGCCGAAGCCCAGCTCGTCGAACACCGGTCGCATCCCGGCAGCGGTACCGTGGCCGCCCTCGAACCCGATCTCGATGAGCGCGCCGGTCATCGGCGCCGCCGCCAACGTCGGGACGAGGATCAGCGCCGCGAGCAGCAGACCCACGACGTACTGCCCGGAGGCGAGTGACACGCCGAGCGAGAGCTGGGGGCCGACGAGCTTCACGGCCCGCTTCGCGGTCGGGAGCTTCTGGCCGAGGAACATGGTGGCGAAGATGACGCTGATCAGAAGCCCCGGCAGCGAGGACCACACCTCGACCATCGGTTCGGTGAACAGTCCGTTCTCCCCCCAGGGGCCGCCGATCCGGCCCAGCACCTCGGGGCCCAGGAGGAGGAGCAGCGCTCCGGCGACGATCGAACTGGGGAGGAACAGTGACTGGACGATCCCCACCTTGACGCGGATGATCTTGCCGATCAGCAGCGCCAGTCCCAGGATGAGCAGGGCGAGTCCCACCGCGTTGGCCGTCATGGGGCTACCTCGGTTCCGGTCGGTGATGCATGGCGCGTACGCCGCCCCGTCTCTCTACATCTGGCGATGCACGGGGCGACTCGTCGGTTGTGAGGAATGTACGCCGTGTCATCCCTCAAATGAACCTGAACCGCTGATCGGTAACCATGCCGTCACGTTCGCCGCCTTCGTCCCCGGAGTCGGTCATCATCGAGAGGTGACGGAGAAACGGTGGGCGGAACTGACGGAATGGCCCTTGATCGGCGCAGCCCTGGCCTTCCTCGCCGCCTACGCGGTCTCGGTGCTGGTGAACCCGGAGGGCACAGGGGGCGTGGTCACCGAGATCGTGATGGTGGGGACCTGGGTGCTCTTCGCGGTGGACTTCGCGGTGCGACTGGCGTTGGCGAGACCGCGGGGTCGGTGGCTGTTCACGCACTGGTACGAACTGGTGGTGATCGCCCTGCCGATGCTCCGGCCGTTGCGCCTCCTCCGTCTGATGATGCTGCTGAGCATCATGCACCGCTCGGCGGGGACGGCTGTGCGCGGCCAGGTGATCGCGTACGCCGCGGGGTCGACGTCGGTCCTGTTGATCGTGTCCTCCCTGGCGATTCTGGATGCGGAGCGCGGTGCTCCCGGAGCGTCGATCGAGACCTACGGTCAGGCGTTGTGGTGGGCGGTGGTCACCGTCACGACGGTCGGGTACGGGGATATCGCGCCGGTGACCCCGACGGGCCGGATGATCGCGACGGGACTGATGCTCGCCGGGATCGCCCTGCTGGGCGTCGTCACGGCCACGCTCGCCTCGTGGATCGTGGACCGGGTCAGCGAGCAGGATGAGGTCAACCAGTCCGCGACTCAGGCTCAGGTCAGCCGGTTATCGGCGGACATCGCGGCACTGCGGGAGGACCTCGCACGGCTCGGCGCCGTCACGGAGGGCGGGAGCGGACGGGCCGACCACCCCGCGACGGAGCCGTACCGTTGACGGTATGACTTCCCAGGAGCGGTCCGGCGTGCGGCTCGGCGACGATTTCGCCCGCGGCTTTCCCGATCTCGGCGTGCCGTGGACGGCGGCCGAGGCCCCGACCCCGCGACTACTCGCCCTCAACGACCCGCTGGCCGACGAGCTGGGGATCGATCCCGACTATCTCCGGTCGGAGGAGGGACTACGACTGCTGACCGGCACGCACGTCCCCGCCGGCGCCACCCCGGTCGCGCAGGCGTACGCGGGACACCAGTTCGGGGGCTACTCGCCGCGACTGGGCGACGGGCGGGCCCTGCTGATGGGCGAGCTGGCGGACGGGCGCGACCTGCACCTCAAGGGGTCCGGGCGCACGCCGTTCGCCCGGGGAGGGGACGGCCTGGCGGCCGTCGGGCCGATGCTCCGCGAGTACCTCGTCAGCGAAGCCATGCACGCGCTGGGTGTGCCCACCACGCGGGCGCTCGCGGTGGTCGGCACCGGGGTGGCCGTGCACCGTGATCAACCCCTTCCGGGCGCCGTGCTGGCTCGCGTCGCGGGCAGTCACCTGCGGGTGGGCACCTTCCAGTTCGCGCGCTCCACCGGAGACCTCGACCTGGTGCGCAGGCTGGCCGACCACGCCATCACGCGCCACCATCCGCAGGCGGCGGAGACCGAGAACCGGTATCTCGGTCTGTTCGAGTCGGTCCTCGACGCCCAGGCCTCCCTCGTGGCGCAGTGGATGCTCCTGGGGTTCATCCACGGGGTGATGAACACGGACAACACCACGATCTCCGGCGAGACCATCGACTACGGCCCCTGTGCGTTCATGGAGGCATTCGACCCGGCCACCGTGTTCAGCTCGATAGACACCCAGGGCCGCTACGCCTACGGAAACCAGCCGCCCATCATGCAGTGGAACCTGGCGCGGTTCGCCGAGACCCTGGTCCCGTTGGTCGACGACGACGAGAACGCGGCCGTCGAGACGCTGACGGCCTCTCTGGGCACGTTCCCCGCTCGCTATCAGGCGGCCTGGACCGCGGGGATGCGTCGCAAGCTGGGGCTTCCCGCTGCGCCGGGCCGATCCGAGTCGGAGGCGGTCGAATCGGATCCGGTCGAGCCGCTGCTGGAGGAACTCTCGCGGTTGCTCACCGCGACCCGGGTCGACTTCACGTCGTTCTTCCGCGCGCTCATCCCGGCCGCGGCGGGTGACACGTCGGCAGTGCGGGAGCTGGTGGGGGAGTTGGCGGACGGATGGCTTGCGAGCTGGCGCACGCTGGATCCCTCGGTCGAGGTGATGGCGGCCGCGAATCCCGTGTACATCCCGCGCAACCACCTGGTGGAGGAGGCCCTGGACGCGGCGACGGCGGGTGATCTCGGGCCGTTCTCCGAGCTCCTCGTCGTCGTCACCGATCCCTACACCGAGCGTCCCGGACTTCAGCGGTACGCCAGCCCGGCCCCGCCCGACGCCTCTCCTCACGTCACCTTCTGCGGCACCTGAGACAGGTGAGCGGGCTCGGCCCCGTCGCCCCGGCGCGGGAACGAACCGGAGTCCGCCGCGAGCAGGACCGCCACGACCCCCAGCCCCATCGCGATGAGTTGGGGTGCCCCGACCCGGTCGCCGAGCATCGCCCACGCCCAGATCGCCGAAACCGGAGGGGTGAGGTAGAGCAGCATGCTCGTGGGCGTGGCGCCGAGGCGGCGCAGGGCGAGGATGTACGCCCCATAGCCACCGAGCCCGGCCGGGACCACCAGCCATGCGAGCGACCCCACGAGCCGCGCGGTCGGGTCGACCGCGAGTCCGGTGGTGAGCACGGCGACGGTGACAAAGACGACCGCCGCAGCACACACCTGGACCGTGAGGGCGGTGACCAGGTTGACCCGGGGCGCCCAGCGACGCTCGAGCAGCGCCGAGCAGCTCAGACCCAGCAGGCTGATCACCGGTAGGACCATCGCCGGGCCCGGATCGCCGATCCCGCCGACGCAGAGTGCGACCGCGCCGAGACCGAGGGCGACCCCGCTCCACTGCCGCGGCGCCAGCCGGTCGCCCCAGAACACGGCACCGGCGGCCGCGACGAGCAGCGGCTGGGCCGAACACACCAGCGCAGCCGTCCCCGCGTCCACCCCGGCCGCGGACGCGGCGAACAGGCCCCCGAGGAACATCCCGTGCGCGGTGAGGCCCAGAACGCACTGCCGCCCGAGATCACGACGGCCGATCCGGCTGCCGAGCACCGTGACCACCGAGAGCAGGACGCCGGCGGTGATGACGTACCGCCACGCCAGCAGTCCCGCGGGTTCGGTGTCCGCCGTACCCCACGCGGCACCCACGAAACCGCAACTCCACAACACCACGAAGGCGCCGGCCACCAGAATCCTGTCCACGGCCCGAGCAAAGCATACCGATCGGTATACTGTCAGTGCACCCGTCGGGCACCGCCGGGGAGTGCACTGTCCCGAGGAGGACCGGGTGACCCCTGAGCCGTGGCCGATCATCCCCACGACCGAGGTGGGGGAGCGCATCCTCCTGGCGGCCGACGAGCTCTTCTACTCGCGGGGCATCACCGCAGTGGGCGTCGAACTCATCGCCGAGCAGGCGCGGACGACCAAACGCACGCTCTATCAGCGCTTCGGGTCCAAGGACGGCCTCGTCGACGCGTACCTGCGGCGACGCGGCAGCCGGTGGCAGCAGTATCTCGTCGATCATCTCGACGCGACGGAGTGGACCCTGCCCCGGTTCTTCCGGCGGGCCGAGGACTGGGCCGGGCCGAACCGGCGCGGATGCGCTTTCGTCAACGCGTGGGCCGAGGTCGGGGGAGCGGGGCGTTCTGCCGCCGCCGAGACGATCAGGGAGGAGAAGCGGTGGATGCGGAGGCTGCTCGCTGAGCTCGTCGGTGGTGACCCCGCCGTGGCGGCGGCCGTCCACCAGCTCTACGAGGGGGCGCAGGTCGCCGCGACGGTGTTCGGTGAGACCACGGCGTTCCGGGTGGCCGATGATGCGGCGCAGGTGATCGTGGCGGCCGCCGAGGGGTGAGACGGGCGGGTCGCGGGACGGCCGCGGCGGGGGTGGTGGTACCGCAACGCAGGAGTTATCAATGAATACTTATTGACACGACCGCATGCCTGTCCTACTTTCGGGGGACAGGCATATCCCGCGCCAGCCCCCTGGCCGAGGCCGCGGGCCGCCGGAGAGGTGGACACCATGCGGATCATCGTCGCGGACGGCGAGGGGTCGTACCGCTCCTCCTCGGGGGTGCTGGACGGCTTCGTCGACGACCTGTCCTCCCGCCTCGGCGCCCGCGCCGCGGTCCGGGTGCAGTGGCCGGAGCCGGAACGGACGCGCCTCCACCGCCCGCGGAGCTGGGACGCCGCCTCGGCGGCGGGAGTGGCGGATCTGGCCAGACTCGTGGGTCTCCACCCGTCCGACGGGATCGTCCTCCTGGGCTGCTGCTGCGGATGCCGCGTCATCCACGACTGGCTGGACGCGCACCCCGATCAGCTGGACAGGGTGCTCGCCGTGGGCCTGCTCGGGGACCCGTTCCGGCCGCGTGACCGCTGGCTGCCGGGAACAGCGGACCCGGGTGGCCAGGGGGTGGCCGGCAGGCGCGCGGGTCCCCTTCCGGAGCGGACGGTCTGGGTCTCGGTCCCCGGGGACCCGTTGAGCGGCATCGAGAGGGACAGTCTCCTGAGGGCCGCGGTCCGTGACTCCCCGTTGACACCGGATCAGGTCTTCCGTGGACTGCTCGAGGACCTGCCGGACTCCCGCACCCAGCTGGCCCTGCGTCTGCACGTGCTCCAGCGGCCGGCGGAGTGGCCGATGGCGGTCGGGCGCCGTCTGGATCAGGCGCGCGCCGCGCTGGCGAGGTACGAGGACCGCGGCTACGCCGCGCAGTACTCCGAGCCGGGTCCCGAGGGCAGGTCGCCACTGGAGATCCTCGGTGACCGGCTGGTCGGCCAGCTGGGTGCCCCGCGGACCCCGCCTCAGGACCTGCCGGAGAGACTGGCGTCCTGACGGGTCGGCGCCGCACGGCGGACCCGGAGCCAGGTGAGCAAGGCCACCGCGATGACGACGGCTGAGGCCGCCGCCGCGGTCCAGACCAGCGCCCCGGACTCGAAATCGCCTTCGGTGCGTCCCACGGCCACCCACGCGAGGCCCCAGGAGGTGGCCAGGGCTGGGGCCACCCGGCCTCGGCTCAGTAGGGCGGTGGCGACGCCGATGCCCGCGGCGGCGACGATGCCGACGACCCCGAGCGGGATGTCGGTCACCGGGGCCACGCCCTCGGCGGCGAGCCACGCGAAGGTGTTGGCGAGCGTCGCCACCGACACCCAGCCCAGGTAGAGACCGAACGTGCCGTCGGTGACGACCAGCTCCACCGCGCCGCCGGTGCGGGGTGCGCCGAGGAGGTACATGATGCGGATCAGCACCGCGAGCAGCACGAGGATCACCACCACCGAGAGCCCGACCTGGTCGAGCTGGACGGTCCAGATCCAGGCGGCGTTGAGCAGGACCGACGCCAGTGCCCACGGGCGCAGCGCCCGCTGCCGGGCCGAACGGCGGGCGGTCGGGGACAGTTGCCAGAGGGCGTAGACGATCAGCCCCAGATAGATGACGCTCCAGATGCTGAACGCTGATCCCGCCGGGGCCACCGGTGTGGCGTCCGCGGACAGCGCACCGCCCGCGGCGTCGGCCACCGGGGTGCCACCGAGGGCGCCGCTCCCGACGAACGCGGCCACGATGGCCGCCGCCACCCCCAGGAGTGTGACCACGGGCATGGCCCATCCCGTCTCCCGGGTCACACGGGTCTCCGTCGGGGTAGTGGACGCCTCGGTCCGGTGCGGTGTCGACTGGTCCATGTCCACGACGGTAGCGGCGGTTCACGGGGCCGGCGACCCGGCCGGCGACCCGCAGACCGGATGCACGACGCCGACCGGCCGGGCAGGGTGGAGGACATGACCACATCAACGAACATCACCGTCGAGCGCGTGATCGACCACTCGGCGGCCGAGATCTTCGAGGTCCTCACCAACCCGGAGAACCATGCCAGGCTGGACGGCTCGGGCTTCGTGCGCGGCGATTACAAGTCCGACCGGATCCAGCAGGTCGGAGACGTGTTCGCCATGGACATGGAGGGCGAGCACATGGGTGGTGAGTACCGCACGGAGAACCACGTGACGGGATACGGCAAGGACAAGATCCTGGCGTGGCAGACCGCGCCCGCCGGCACCGAGCCCCCCGGCTGGGAATGGGTCTGGGAGCTCGAGAACCGCGGGCCCGAGTCGACGCTGGTCCGCCTCACCTACGACTGGGGCAAGGTCACCGACAAGGAGATCCTCAAGAAGGTCTCCTTCCCCCTGGTGTCCGAGCAGGAGCTCGAGGACTCGCTGTCCAACCTCGCCGCGGTCGTGGCGGGCTGAGGGACGGGAGCCTCCCGGGTCGCCGACGCAAGGGTGAGCCATCTCACCGAGGAGTCCGGCTTCCGCGGTGCGATCGCGAGGCGTCCCGATGACCTGCGGTGACGCCGATGGGGCCCGCCCTCCTCTCGCCCGATCCCTTCCTGGATCCAGGATGTGGCGCCGCGTCGGGTTGCGTCGTCCCCGGACCCCGCTCGTAGGGTCGTCCGCCGTCCCCGTCGATCGGGGGCCTGGTCGCCGCCAGGGGGAGCCCGTCGGCGGGCAGGCACAGTGGCACGACCCGAGACCCAGGAGGTCACGAGACATGCAGAAGACGCTCGTCCGAACGCTGACCGGTGCGATGCTTGCTGGCGGTATCGCCGCGGGTGGGGCCTCGCTGGCCGCCCCCGCCGCCACCGCCGCGCCGGCGAGCGCCTGGGATCAGGTGGCCCAGTGTGAGTCCGGTGGCGACTGGCACATCAACACCGGCAACGGCTACTACGGTGGCCTGCAGTTCGCCGCCCAGACCTGGACCGGCTTCGGTGGCGCGGAGTACGCCCCGACCGCGGACCAGGCCACCCGAGAGCAGCAGATCGACATCGGCGAGCGCGTCCTCGCCGGACAGGGGCCGGGCGCCTGGCCCACCTGTGGTGGCCCGCTGGCCTGATCCACGGCGCCCGGTCCCGGGCATCGCGGGCGTCGCGGCCGGCGGCGATTAGGCTCTCCAGACCGTGACCGCCGCCGAGACCGTCTACTCCGCCCTCGTCACCCGCGAGCACTCCGGCGGGGGCGACCTCCCGGAGCGGGTGGCACGCGACATCCCCCGCAACGGCCTGCGGCTGGTGGCGGCCAACACCCTGCAGTCCTCGGGGGATCAGGCGGTCAACGCCTCCACGGTGCTGCCGTGGCTGTTCCACGTCCTCGGGGTGCCCGCGGCGCTGGTCGGTCTGCTGGTGCCCATCAGGGAGTCGGGGTCGATGCTGCCCCAGGTGCTGCTCACCCCACTCGTCCTGCGGGTCACCCACCGCAAGTGGGTCTTCGTCACCGGGGCCGGGGTGCAGGCCGCCGCGGTGGCGGTGATGGCCGGGGTCGCGGCACTCGGCCACGGCATGGCCGCCGGGGTGGGGATCCTGGCCGCGCTCGTGGTGTTCTCCCTCGGGAGGTGCCTGTGCTCGATCGCCTCCAAGGATGTCCAGGGCCGCACCATCCCCTCCGGGGAACGCGGGCAGATCATCGGTCTCGCGACGTCGGCGGCCGGGATCGTCGCCGTGACCCTCGGGTTGGCGATCCGGGCGCTCGGAGGTGACGACCTGAGCGCCGGCGCACTCGCCCTGCTCCTGGCCGGCGGAGCCGCGCTGTGGGTGCTGTCAGCCCTGGTCTACGCGCGCGTCACCGAGCCGGCGGGGGAGGCGGACGCCGGGACCTCCGACGACCCGGTAGACGAGGGCCGCGGATCCTGGTTCGCCGAGACAGCCCGCCTGTTCCGCGAGGACCGGACGTTCCGGCGGTTCGTCACCGTCCGAGGTCTGGTGCTGGTGTCCTCGCTGAGCCCGCCGTTCATCGTGTCCATGTCCGTGGCGGCGGGCACCGGGGCGCTCGCCGGACTCGGCGGCTTCATCCTGGCCTCCGGTGTCGCCTCGCTCATCGGGGGGCGGGTCTTCGGCCGGGTCGCCGACCGGTCCAGTCGGCGACTCATGGCGGGGGCCGCCGCCGCCGCGTCGGCGGTGACGCTCGGCTTCGTGGCCACCGTCTCGCTGTTCGGTGTGGACGGGTCGTCCGGCCCGGGGACCGCGTTCTTCGTGGGCGGCTACTTCCTGCTCACCCTCCTGCACTCCGGGGTGCGGGTGGGCCGCAAGACCTACGTGGTGGACGTGGCGGAGGGGGACCTGCGCACGACCTACGTCGCGGTCTCCAACTCGGCCATGGGCGTCATCCTGCTCGTGACGGGCGGCATCACCTCGGCTCTCGCGCTGGCGGGGATCGAATGGGCGCTGGTCTTTCTCGCGGTGCTCGGAGTGATCGGGGCGGTGTCCGGGTTGCGGATGCCCGAGGTGTCCGGAGCGTCCGCGACGAGGTGACGCCAGGTGCGCGGTGGGCGAGGGTGTGGAAGCCTCGGGACGGACGGCGGGTGCCCCCCGCCTGTCATGACGACGACGAGGAGCTGCGCCGTGCCCGATGACAATGTCACTCTCACGGATTTTCGAGCGGGCCTGCTCGACGGGAGCGAGAAGGACCTGGCGGACTACGCCGGGCAGGTGGTCCTGGTGGTCAACACCGCCAGCAAGTGCGGATTCACCCCGCAGTACAAGGGGCTCCAGAAGTTGTACGAGGACTACCGCGACCAGGGTTTCGTGGTACTCGGATTCCCGTGTGACCAGTTCGCCCACCAGGAACCGGGCTCCGATGAGGAGATCGGCTCGTTCTGCGAACGCAACTTCGGCGTGGAGTTCCCGGTGTTCTCCAAGATCGAGGTCAACGGGTCGGGAGCCCACCCGCTCTACGACTGGCTCAAATCCGAGAAATCCGGGTTGCTCGGTGGGCGGATCAAGTGGAACTTCACCAAGTTCCTCGTGGGGCGCGACGGAAAGGTGATCGACAGGTTCGGTCCCACCCGCAAGCCGGAGGACCTGCGGGACGCGGTCGAGGAGGCGCTCCGGGGATAGCGCTAAGCTCCACAGATCACATCGCACAGCACTTGGAGCGTCATGCCTCTCGGACTCCACCGTGTGGTCGCCACCGCCGGGGCATTCGCCGTTGCCCTGACCCTTGGGTCGGCCACTCCCGTTCTCGCCCAGACCGCCAGCATCGACCCCTCGACGCTGGGTTCCGAGAGCCTGGGGACCATCATCGAGGCGGCCGGTTCGGTTCCGCTCGGGTCGGCCACCCGGTTCATCGGCTCCGTCGGCTCCGCGGATTTCCCGCTGGACGGTGAGGGCTCCGCCACCCCGCTCCCCAACGCGCCCCGCCCGGTGGACGAGACCATCACCACGTCCGAGTTCGTCGAGGTCGAGCGCACGTCCGGCGAGTACGAGTACTGGCTGGTCACGTCCGCGGCGATGAAGCGTGAGGTCATCCTGGAGGTCGTGCCCTCGCGCATCACCGACGACGGCCCGGCGCCCGTGCTCTACATGCTCGACGGCGTCGACGCTCCCGAATACAACTCCGGCTGGAACCACCAGGCGCGGATTCACGACCGCGTGCGCGAGGACAACGTCCACGTGGTCATCCCGACCGGCGCGTACGCCTCGTACTACGCCGACTGGAACCGCGCCGACCCCGTGCTCGGCTACAACAGGTGGGAGACCTTCCTCACCCGGGAGCTTCCGGGGATCGTCGAGCAGGGGCTCGCGACGAAGGGGCTGGAGACCAACGGCAAGAGCGCCATCGGTGGTGCCTCCATGGGTGGTCAGGCGGCCATGCACCTCGCGGCCACCTATCCCGAGATCTACCGGGGCGTCATGTCGTTCAGCGGGTACTACTCGACCATGGACGCGCTCGGATACCAGTCCGTCCGCGGCACGATCGAGACCCGCGGCGGTGACGTCGAGAACATGTGGGGCCCGCGCCGCAGCGAGCAGTGGAAGCGGCATGACACCGTCTCCCATGCCGGGGATCTGAGGAACACGGCCGTGTACTTCTCCTCCGGGAGCAACGTCGCCGGCTCCGCCGACCTCGAGTACTACCGCGGTGGCGCGGACGCCCTGAGCATGATCGTCGGCCAGGTGCTCGAGATGGGCGTGCTGGAGGGGTCGAAGGCGTTGGAGAAGGCGCTGGACCGCGCCGGAGTCGGATACCGGGTCGACTACTCCGACACCGGCTTCCACAACTGGCCGAACTTCCTCAAGAACTTCGGCGCCGGATGGGATCACATCAAGTCGGCTCTCGAGAGCTGACCTCCGACCCCGGGGCCTCGCGCTCTTGACGTGTGGGCACGCCGCTCGAGGTACCCGGCGATCCTGCCGATCGCGCTCTCCAGCACCGCGGCGTCGGGCAGGCACACGATCCGGAAGTGATCGGGCTCCGGCCAGTTGAAACCGGTGCCGTGGGTCACCAGCACGTGCTCGGAGCGCAGTAGGTCCAGCACCAGGTCCTCGTCGCTCCGGATGCCGAACCTCTCGGTGTCCAGCCGGGGGAAGCAGTAGAGCGCGCCGCGGGGGGCCACGCAGTTCACGCCCGGGATGGCGTCGAGGCGCTCGGTCGCCAGTGCGAGTTGGCGCTCGATCCGGCCGTCGGGGTCGATCACGTCGGCGCCCCACGGTGAGTCCTCCGCCAGCGCGACCGGGATCGCGTACTGACCCGGGACGTTGGGGCACACCCGCATGTTGGCCAGCAGGGTGAGTCCTTCGAGCAGGTCCTGCGCCCGCTCGAGAGGCCCCGTCGCGGCCACCCAGCCGGCCCGGTACCCGCATACCCGGTACGCCTTGGACAGCCCCCCGAAGGTCAGGCAGAGGACGTCGTCCCCGGCGGCGAGCGCCGCGTGGTGGTGTCGGGCTCCGCCGAACACCAGTTTCTCGTAGATCTCATCGCTGAGCAGGACGAGCCCGTGCCGGCGGGCGATGTCGGCCATGCCCCGGACGGTCTCCGCGCTGTAGACGGCCCCGGTCGGGTTGTTGGGGTTGATCAGCACGAGCGCCGTGGTCCGCGGGGTGACCTTCGACTCGATGTCTGCGAGCGACGGGTTCCAGCCGTCGGACTCGTCGGCCAGGTAGTGCACGGGGACGCCACCGGTGAGGTTCACCGCGCCGGTCCAGGTGGGGTAGTCCGGCGCCGGGAGCAGGATCTCGTCGCCCGGGTCGATCAACGCCTGCAGGACCAGCGTGATGAGTTCGCTCACCCCGTTGCCCAGGAACACGTCCTCGGCGCGCAATCCGGCCACCCCGCATCGCCGGTAGTGGTCGGCCACCGCCGCCCTGGCCTCCGGGATGCCGCGTGAGTCCGAGTAGGCCTGGCCGCTGCCGAGGTCGCGACTCACCGCCTCCACGATCTCGGGCCGTGCCTCGAGACCGAACGGGTACATGTTCCCCAGATTGAGCCGCAGTACGTCGTGGCCCTGGGATTCGAGTCGCTCGGCTTCGGTGAGCAGGGGGCCGCGCACGTCGTAGCGCACGTCGCGGAGGCGTCGGGACTGGCGGTAGATCTGCATGGGGTCATCCCACCGGATAAGTGGACAGGCAAGAAGGTCCACTTCTCGCACACCCGCGAGACCACTTTGCGGCCTCGCGCGCCTACGATGGGAGCATGGCCCGCACCGGAAGTCCCGGATCGGTGGTCCTGGGTGAGGTCTCGGGTGCCGCGGATCTGGTGGACGCGGTCATCGACCTGGTCTCCGACGGTTCCCTGGTCGACGGCGACAGGCTGCCCTCCACGCGCGCGCTCGCCGGGCAGACCGGGCTCTCCCGCGGCACCGTGGTCCGGGCGTTCGACGAGCTCTCGGCCGCCGGCTTCGTCGACTCCGTCCAGGGCTCGGGGACGCGGGTCGCCGACGGCGCGGGCG
>NZ_JADDKI010000609.1:0-1425 GCF_015356725.1 Dietzia sp. SYD-A1 | reverse complement strand
CCCCACCGGTCTCATGTGCGTGGCCGCCCTGGCCGCGGGCGCCCGCGAGTTCGTCCGCATGGCCCGCCGACGCGCCCAGGTGGTCGGCTGGGCGCCCCTCCTCGGCCCGGTCCTGGCGGTGGGCCTGGCACTGCTCTACACCGTGTTCGCCGACCAGACCCTCGCCGCCGTGCTCGAGGCCACCCGTATCCGCACCGAGCTCGGTCCGAGCCTGCCCTGGTACGGCGAGAAGGACCGCTGGGAGGCGCTGTTCGGGGTGTCCGCCGACGGCGGTGTGGCGCGACGCTTCCCCGTGCTGCTCATGCTCATGTGCCTGGCGCTCGTCACGGCCGTGATGCTCCGCCGCGGCCGGATCCCCGGCGCCGCCGCCGGGCCGTCCCGTCGGCTCATCGGCGTGATCGCCGGCTCCCTGCTGTTCCTGGTGTTCACCCCCACCAAATGGACCCACCACTTCGGCGTGTTCGCCGGCCTCGCCGGGGCGCTGGCCGTGCTGGCGGTGATCGCCCTGCGGTCATCGACCGTCTCACTGCGCCGCAGTCGGTGGCTCGTCGGGGCGGCGCTGTGCCTCGTCGTGGGCCTGTCCACCGCCACCAACAACACCTGGTGGTACGTCTCCGACTACGGCATCCCGTTCTCCGACAACTTCCCCGACGTGCTGGGGGTCCAGGTCCAGTACGTCGCGTTCGTCGGCGGCCTGCTGTGCCTGCTCGTGGCCGGGCTCATCCACGCCGGGATCCTGCCCGACTCACCCGACGGGACGGTCGCCCGCCGGATCACCCGGGCCCTGCCCTTCCTCCGATCAGCTCCGGACACCCCCGCCGCCCGGACCCGCGATCGCCGCCGCATCGGGGCCGGACGGGGCCCCGGCATCGACGGTGCCCCCCTGACGATCGTGGCGTTCTCCGTCGTGATCTTCGAGCTCGTCTCCGCCGTGACCGCCGTGTTCGTCCAGACCCCCGCCTACACCGTCGGCCGCGCCAACCTACGCGCCCTGAGCGGGGAACCGTGTTCGCTCGCCGACTCGGTGCTGGTGGAGGAGGACTCCAACGACGGTCTCCTCCGCGCCGTGGGCGCGGGGCCGGAGATCTCCCTGGGCGCCGGGGTGGTCAACGGGTTCGCCCCCAACGGCCTGCCCGACACGATCACCGTCGACAGCGCGGAGGCCTCGGGGGCGTTGGCACTGTCCGACTCGGGAGAGAGAGAACCGGGGGACGGAGTCGACGCCGGCACCACCGGGGGCCGGGGCGAGGTCACCGTCAACGGCTCCACCGTCGCGCTGCCCTTCGGCCTGGACCCGGACACCACCCCGGTCCTGGGGTCCTACCGCCGTGGCCCCCAGGTCGCCGCCGAGCTCACCTCCGCCTGGTACGAGTTGCCCGCCCGCCGACCCAACAGCCCGCTGCTGGTCATGGCCGTCGCCGGCCG
>NZ_JADDKI010000608.1:0-984 GCF_015356725.1 Dietzia sp. SYD-A1 | reverse complement strand
ACCCGGGAGGGCCTGCCGTCGACCTCCCGCCGTCACCCGCCGCGGGGGCAGCGGCGCACCGCCGCTGCCAACGCCTCCCGGTCCCCTGCGGTCACCGGCAGGCCGTAGGCGACCGCCGCCGTGAGGTAGCGGGCCGCGTAGAAGCAGTGCCTGCCGGGGTCGGGTGGAAGCCAGTCCTCCGGTGTCCAGTCGCTCTTGCGGCTGTTGACGGATCCGGTGACGGCGAGGAGGTTGCGCTCGACATCGTTGGCGAACGCCGCCCGCCGTCCGGGAGACCAGTCCCAGGCCCCCAGGTCCCACGCAGCGGAGAGAGGGAACACGTGGTCCACGTGGATCCCCCGGAGACCGGATGCGCTCACGTCCATCACCCGGCCGGTGTAGGGATCCACCAGTGTCCCCCCGTCGACCGAGCACCCCGAGGCGGGGTCCGCCGTGGTGCCCCCCAGGTCACGGGCCAACACGTCGTGACGCGTCGAGCAGCCGTTCCCCGAGTACGGCGCTCCCGTCGAGTCGCTCCAGGCCGGCCCGAACACGCACGCGGACGCGCCGGAGCAGTCGCGCTCATAGCCGGGCACCGTGATCCGTTCGGGAACCACGTCGACGTGGGTGAGAAGGGCCTCGAGGGCCTGTCTGCCCGGACTCCCGGGCGCCGAGTGCCTGGGTTCCGCCCACCACAGGACCACGCAGAGCGACGCCGCGACCGCCATCGTGAGACCGAGCGCTCTCACGCCGAGCGGTGGGATGATCCGCCCGTGGCCCCCGGGGCGGGGTCGGATGGGGTGATGGTCGGTCACGGGGTGAGTATGTGTGCCCGCCCGGCCCCGGGGGTCGCCCGTCGGTGGCCGGCACCCCGGGCCTGTGGAGGCCGCGACCGGGTGTGGAATGGCGGCGTTGCCAGAAGTGGCCGGACGCCCGGTCCCGTGCGGGACCGTCCCCGCGCCCGGGGGAATGTCGGACGAACGTGCTTACATGGCGACGTGACCC
>NZ_JADDKI010000607.1:0-1407 GCF_015356725.1 Dietzia sp. SYD-A1 | reverse complement strand
CCCCTGGACGCCCCCGGCCCCTCGGATGAGACGGCGACGGCGGTGGCCGCCCCACCGCGCGGGGCGAGCCCGCGCCACGTGGCCAGGTCGGTGACGACGACGGGGGTGTGCGAATGCCACAGGTCGCCGACCCCTCCGGTGACGCGCAGAGCGCTGCCGTCGACCCTGAGCACGGTCCCACCGGCGCCCACCTCGTCGTCGACGCCTGTAGAGGTCAGGACCTCCCCCGATGCGGGCGGCGTCAACGATCCCACGGGGCCGCCGAGACCCACGGCGACGGCCGAGGCGCCGGTCTCGGTCCCGTCGTCTACGCGGATGCGGGCAACGCCCAGGGGGACGGCTGAGGGGTCGGCTTCGGTCACCCGGTCCACCTGCTCGCCGGTGAGGGAGGCGCGATCGAGGTCCACGGCCCCGTCCTCGTCGGCAGGTAGGACGAAGGTCGAGTCGCCACTGCCCAGGGCCCGCAGCGCGGACACACTCTGGTGCGCCAGACCCGCGGTGAGCCCGAGCAGGCCGGCGACCAGTACGGACAGCAGCAGTACGACGCCCGTGATGAGCGCGAAGCGGCCCCGCGCGGTGCGCAGGTCGCGGAGTGCGAAGAACATGGGGGGTCCTCTCGTGGTGGTCTGCGTCCAGGTTCGTCGCCGGCCGGGTCCCCCGAATCGCCCGAGCGGATGGTCTCGCGCGCCCGGAAGGTCGATCGCCGCATCCATCCTTCGATGGATGCCCGGGGCGACGGCAACGGCTAGCGTCGACCGGGTGACCGGCCCTTCCCGCCCCCGAGCGAGCGCAGAGCTGCCTCCCGAGTCGGCCGGCGTCCGAGCGGTCTTCACCCAACTGCAGGTGGCCCTGCACACCCTCGTGGCGGCCCTGCTCGCGTTCACGCTGGTCAGCGCGCACCGGGACACCGCCGGCGAACCGGACCTCGTGGCGGTGGCGGCTGCGGTCGGATTCACCGCCGTGTACCTGGCCGGGACCGTGTGGGACCACCTACACGGGACCGGCCGGGCCGCGAGACTGTGGTGGCTCGCCGCTGTGCTGGCGCTGTGGTCGGTCCTGGTGATCCGGGTGCCGGAGGCCGCCTACCTGGCGTTTCCGCTGTTCTTCCTGGCCCAGTTCCTCCTGCCCGTGTGGGCCGGGATCGCGGCGGTCACGGCACTCGCCACGGTGGCGATGATGGCCCTGGGGATGCACGGGGGGTTCACTCCCGCCGGGGTCGTGGGCCCCGCGGTGGGGGCGCTCGTCGCGGTGGGCCTGGGCACCGGCGTCCGGGCGCTCGACCGGGAGTCCCGGGCACGGCGCGAGGTGATCGCCGAGCTGGTCAGGACCCGCTCCGAGCTGGCTCATCGGGAGCGGGAGGTGGGCCGGGAAGCCGAGCGGGCCCGCCTTGCCGGCGAGATCCACGAC
>NZ_JADDKI010000606.1:0-1571 GCF_015356725.1 Dietzia sp. SYD-A1 | reverse complement strand
GGGCGGGGGGCACTCGCTGCACGTGGTGAGCGACCTGACCCTGGCCTCCCGCGAGCACGCCCGGTTCAAGCAGACCGACGCCGACGTGGGGTCCTTCGACGCCGGATACGGCAGCGCCTACCTGGCCAAGCAGGTGGGCCAGAAGTTCGCGCGCGAGATCTTCTTCCTCGGTCAGGCGTACACGGCCGAGGAGATGTTCCAGATGGGCGCCGTGAACCGGGTCGTGGACCACGCCGAGCTGGAGAGCACCGCGATCGAGTGGGCGCGGCTGATCAACGGCAAGTCGCCCACCGCGCAGCGGATGCTCAAGTTCGCGTTCAACCTCACCGACGACGGACTGATGGGCCAGCAGGTGTTCGCCGGCGAGGCCACCCGACTGGCGTACATGACCGACGAGGCCGTGGAGGGCCGGGACGCGTTCCTGGAGAAGCGGGCCCCGGACTGGGACGACTTCCCCTACTACTACTGACGACGCCGGACCGGTCCATGCCCGCCACCCGCGAACTGCGCGTGCTGCCCGTGCCCGGCGGCCCGGCGGTGGCCGAGCTGTTCCCCGAGTTCGAGCAGCTGCTCGACGACCGTGGTCCCGCCCTGCTGCCCGTCCCGTCCGACGATCCGGTACGCACGCGCCTGCTCTCGGGCGCCATGCGGCCCGGTGACCCCGTCGACGACCGGACGGCGCTGGTGGTGAGCACCTCGGGCTCGACGGGCACTCCCAAGGGGGCGATGCTCTCGGCCGCGGCGTTGGCCGCGTCGGCGTCCGCCACCGATGCGTTTCTCGGCGGGCCGGGCCGCTGGCTGCTCGCGTTGCCGGCGCACCACATCGCCGGCCTGCAGGTGATCCTGCGCAGCCTCCGAGCAGGCCTGGAGCCGGTCGTGATGGACGTGACCGAGGGATTCGATCCGGCGTCCCTCCCGGACGCGGTGGCCGCCTGCCGGGTGGGTGTGAACACCGGGGCGCCCGGCCGCGGTGCACCCCCGCGCGCCTACACCTCCCTGGTCCCCGGCCAGCTGGCCAAAGTCCTCGACGACGGCCCGCCCGAGGCCGTGACCGCCCTGGCCTCACTCGACGCCGTGTTGCTGGGCGGAGCAGCGGCCGCCCCGGAGCTGCTCGCCCGCGCCGCCGCCGCCGGCATCCGGGTGGTCCGGACCTACGGCATGAGCGAGACCGCGGGCGGATGTGTGTACGACGGCGAACCGCTCCCCGGCGTGACGGTGGAGATCGAGGACGACGACTCCGGCCGCGTCTGGCTATCCGGCCCGCAGCTCGCCCTAGGGTACCGCAACGCGCCCGCTCACCCGGCGTTCGCCCGCGCGGGATGGTTCCGGACCGACGACGCCGGACGGGTCGGTGAGGACGGCAGGCTCCGGATCCTGGGCAGACTCGACGAGGCGCTGAGCGTCGGCGGGCTCACGCTCCTGCCGCAGGCGGTCGAGGACTCGCTCCGTCAGCACGCCGCGGTGGTCGACGTCGTCGTCGTCGGGATCCCGGATGCCCGCCTCGGCACCCGGCCCGTCGCGGCGGTCACCCTGCGGACCGCGGCCACCCCGGACGAGCTCCGCTCCCACGT
>NZ_JADDKI010000605.1:0-1254 GCF_015356725.1 Dietzia sp. SYD-A1 | reverse complement strand
ATCACCCACACCGCGATCATCGGTCTGCCGCCCGACCGCGCGGGGGTCGCCGGCGGTATCACGTCCACCGCGCGCCAGGGCGGGACCGCCGCCGGCATCGCCCTCGCGGGGAGCCTGCTCGCCGCGTCCGGGTCCGCGGGCTTCGCCGCGAGCCTGACCGGATGGCTGATCATCGCCTGCTGCGGCGTGATTCTGCTCGTGATCGCCGCCACGGCCACCAGGACATCACTTGACGCCCAGTGGGCACCCGACGGCCTCTCGAGCCCGGCGGGGGGCGGGCGATGAGAGCGCTACTGCTCGGCGCCCGCGGCGCCGTCGGGACGGCCATCCGGCGCGAACTGGAGCGCGAGGGTCACGAGGTGACCTCGACCGGCCGCTCCGTCGGCGGTCTCGTGCTCGACCTTCACGGCGATCTCGCAACACTCGGGCCGGCCGCCGCCGCACATGACGTCGTCATCAACGCCTCGGGGGTCGAGCGCGCGGACCTCGGCACCGTGGTTAGCACCACCCCGCTGGTCGACATCTCCGCCACCGGCTCGTACCTCGACGCCCTCCGGAAGTCCGCCCGAGGCACGGTGGTGCTGGGCGCGGGCCTCGCGCCAGGCCTCAGCACCGTTCTCGTCTCCGCGCTCGACCACCGTCCCGGGGACGACATCGACGTGTTCGTGATGCTCGGCTCCGGAGAGCACCATGGCGCCGCCGCCGTGGACTGGACCGCCGGGCTCCTCGGCACCGACGTCCACCAGTCGCCCGAGACCACCCCGATCCGGAACTTTCACACCGGCCGACGGGCCACGGGACCCGACGGTCGACGGCGCCTCCACCTGCGCGCCGACTTCCCTGACCACGTCCTGCTGGGCCGGGAAGAGCAGCTCGCGATCCGCTCCTACCTCGCACTGGGCACCGCGCCGGAGACGCTCGCCCTCGCCGTTCTCGGGCGGCTGCCCGCCCTGCGTGGCCTGCTCGCCGCCGCTCCGCACCTCGGCGGGTCTGACTGGCACGTCATCGCCCGCAACCGCCGCACCGGCCACCAGCGCGAGGCGTTCGGGACCGGCCAGTCCGAGGCCACCGGGCACCTCGCCGCGCTGGCCGCGTCCCGAGCCGCCGTCACGGAGAGAACCGGGGCGATCACCATGGCGGACCTGGTCGACGTCGACGCCGCGATGGCGTCCGTCGAGGCGCTACGGCCATCGAGGTAGCGCCTGCCGGGCAGGGATCGTGGCGTCGCCGGGGTGCGAGAGGCCCCGTCCGACT
>NZ_JADDKI010000604.1:0-424 GCF_015356725.1 Dietzia sp. SYD-A1 | reverse complement strand
GCACTCCGCCGTACTCTCGGCGCGCTTCGAGCCATTACTGACCCATGCTCCTAGGCCCAGGGCAGGGGGCCCAGGTTCCGCGCCGCCCACTCCCGTACGGCCTCGAGGGAGCGGACATCGAGGTCGGTGGTGTCCACCTCGATCGCGTCGGGCCAGGGCGCCCGGTCCGCGAGTTGTCGCGCGAGCACCGACACGGTCGCCTCCGACGGATCGGACCCGATGCGTCGCCGCTGCTCGATCCGCCGGACCAGTTCCTCGTGCGGAGCCGTGCAGGCGACCTCCACGAGCTCGGCGCGTGCATCGGCGGCGACGGTCTCCGCCTCCGCGCGGCGACGAGGGTTCAGCCAGGTCGCGTCGAGGACGACGCTGCGCCCCAACGCGAGCAGCTGCCCGGCCCGATCGAGCATCCGGCCGTAGACTGCGG
>NZ_JADDKI010000603.1:0-1321 GCF_015356725.1 Dietzia sp. SYD-A1 | reverse complement strand
GCGCCCGCCCGGCCCGGCCGACTTGTGCGCCGTCTTCGTCCTACGCGCTCGGAATGTCCGCGAGAGGGATGGGTGCGCTGGCGAAATGGACCAAAGAGGCCGCGCAACTGGGCTCGCCGCCGGGGAATCGGGCCAGGTGAGGAGGGAAGCCCCGGCGCGGGCGCGCGACGCGGAGGGGTCAGGCGACGAAGCGGGAGGAACGCTGCGCGTACGCCGCCTCAACCTGCCGGAGCAGGTCGTCTCGCCGGGTACGGAGAATCCTGTGGTCGACGCCGATGACGATCCAGCCGGCCGCGAGGAGGCGGTTCCGACGGAACCGGTCCTTCGACTGCTGCGCCGGGTGTTCGTGGTGCGAGCCGTCGTACTCGACCGCGATCTTGTGAACGGGGTCAGCGAGATCGAGGCGGTAGTCGTCCCCCACCTCGACCTGCGGTATGAACCTCGTGAACCCCGCGTCCCTGAGGAACAACCTCGCCTCGGTCTCCATGGGTGACTCACTGCGACGGTCGGCATCTGCGAGTACCCGTCGTGCTCGTGCGACCCCCCAGGTGCCGACGTGTTCGTCGACAACGTCGCGTAGCTCACGGTCCGAGAATCCGTGTCGGTAGAAATGCTCCACCGCGAGGACCCCGGCCAGGTGGTCGGTGAAGCGGGCCAGGTCGAAGGCGGTCCACCGACGGCTGGTGACGGCGACGCCCCGCTTCTGCTCCACGGCCGATGGCGGCACCCGGTACCGACGAAGGCGCAGACCCGAGCGCGTTCTGCCGCTGGGGCCGACGCACAACTCCGGAACCGCGTCGTCCGGGGCGTCGATCCCGTGGAGTGCCGCTGCCGACCAGCCGGTGAGGACACCGTCCGGGTACAAGCGCGAGTACGCCACCGACTTGGTCTCGAATGTGAGCGGGAGAGCTACCGGCAGCCATAGCTCGTCCGCGATCTTGAGGTACTCGCGCTCTCGTCGGCGACGGGGAAGGGCGGTCAGCTCGCGGCTGAGTCGGGCAGAGGAGAGGACGGGATGTTGCGGTCCCGGGCGATGGCGTGTCATGCCGGTGATCATGCACGCCGCGAACGAGCGGATCCGTCGTGGATTCGACGATCCCCGTTCGTCTGTGGGGAGCCGACACCGCTTGTGGACACACGAGCCTCGGCCGCGGGGGCCGGCCGATCACGACCCAGAGGGAACTCGCCGGTTCAGCGGGAGCCCACGTGTGCTGCGCGAATGGACCACAGGGGGCACGTAACCCAGGGGTGGGCGTGCAGAGAGGACGCGCAGGGCAGAGGGGGCACTTAACCCAGGGGCGGGCGTGCAGAGAGGACGCGC
>NZ_JADDKI010000602.1:0-709 GCF_015356725.1 Dietzia sp. SYD-A1 | reverse complement strand
GATCACCACCTTGGGCATGGTACGGATCAGCCGCTGCACCTCGAGGATGTGCAGCCGCCCGCCCTCGGCCTTCACCCGCGCCTGGTCGACCTTGTCGGCCGTCGCGCCGGCCACGTCCGAGTCGTGCTCGGTGGAGTACTGGTACCCGGACCGCCCACGGATGCGCTGGTCCCCGCCCGAGCAGAACGCCCAGCCGCCGTCCTTGGCGCTCGGCCCGTTGCCGGTGAACAGCACGGTCCCCACGTCGGGGGAGCGGCGCGCGTGGTCGAAGACCCGGTACAGCTCGTCCACGGTGTGCGGGCGGAAGGCGTTGCGCACCTCGGGGCGGTCGAAGGCGATCCGCACGATTCCGTCGGCCCGGCTCTCGCCCACGTGACGATGGTAGGTCAGGTCCGTGAGGTCCTCGCCGCTGCGAAAGCCCTCGACCTCCCGCCACTGCGACGGATCGAACGGGTTCGCGGTCTCGCCCTGCGCTGCGCTGCTCTCGGTCATGGGGTCGACGTTAGCGTGGAGGCATGACATCCGTACCGGGCCCCGAGTCGATCGACGATCTGCTCGCCCGCGTCCACGTGGTGGCCCTGCCGATGCGGGTCCGGTTCCGTGGCGTCACCGAGCGGGAGGTGGCACTGGTCGAGGGGCCGGCCGGGTGGGGCGAGTTCGGTCCCTTCCCGGAATACGACGACCCCGAGGCCGCCCACTGGCTGCGCTC
>NZ_JADDKI010000601.1:0-2150 GCF_015356725.1 Dietzia sp. SYD-A1 | reverse complement strand
GCACTCCGCCGTACTCTCGGCGCGCTTCGAGCCATTACTGACCCATGCTCCTAGCCGCCCGGGGACCCGCCTCCGGCGCGACGGTAGCCTCGGCCGGGTGCGCATCCTCCTCTCGCCCTCCGAGACCAAGTCCGTCGGCGGGTCGGGCGCCCCCCTGGACCTGGCGTCGCTGTCGCTCCCCGCGCTCACCGACACCCGGCGATCGGTGGCCGGAGCCCTGGTCGCGATGTGCGCCGACGATCCGGACGGCGCACGAACCGCCCTCGGCCTGGGCGACTCGCTCGCCGCCGAGGTGACCCACGACGCGCACCTGTGGTCCTCACCCACCGCGCCCGCGCTCAGCCGGTACACCGGGGTGCTCTACGACGCGCTGGACCAGTCCTCCTTCACCCGCGCCACCCGGTCGCGCGCCGAATCGCGGCTGTGGATCGGGTCGGCGCTGTTCGGACTGCTCGCCGCCGCCGACCCCATCCCCCACTACCGACTCTCGGCGGGGACCCGACTACCCGGACTCGGCACGCTCCGCTCCGTGTGGAAGCCCGCACTCACCGCCGCCACCTCGCAGTGGGCGGACGACCTCGTGATCGATCTCCGGTCAGGGGGTTACCAGCAGTTGGGACCGGTTCCGGGCGCCGTCACGGTCGACGTCGTCACCCAGTACCCGGACGGCACCCGCAAGGTGGTCTCCCACTTCTCCAAGCACCACAAGGGGCTCCTCGCCAGATCGCTCGCGACCTCACGCGCGGAGATGACGGACATCCCGGCGCTGCTGCGGGTGGCCAGGCGGGCCGGACACACGCTCGAGCACGACTCGGCCACCACCCTGACGATGGTGACCCGCCCCTGAGCGCCGCCTCAGGCCCGGGTCAGCACCTGCGGGAGCCCGGCGACCGCACCGACCACCACGATCGCCGGTGGCCGTACGTCATGGCCGGACAGGGTGTCCGCCATGGTCCCGAGGGTGCACCGGTGCGCCAACTGGCCGTCCAGGCTCCCGTCCACGATGATCGCGGCGGGTGTGTCCGCCGACCGCCCACCGGTCATGAGCGACTCCGCGATGGCCGGGGAGTTCTTGACCCCCATGAGGATGACCAGCGTCCCCCGCATCCGTGCCAGGGCCTCCCAGTCGATCAGAGAGCCCGGGTGGCCCGGCGGCAGATGACCCGAGACGATGGTGACCTCATGGGTCATGCCGCGGTTGCTCACGGGGATCCCTGCCAGGGCGGGGACGCTGAGCGCGCTCGACACCCCGGGGACGACACTGCAGGGGATCCCGGCCTCCGCGCAGGCCTGTGCCTCCTCGTATCCCCGCCCGTAGAGGAACGGGTCACCGCCCTTGAGCCGGACGACGAACTTGCCCTCCCGCGCCCGGTCCACGAGTACCTGGTTGATGGCGTCCTGGGCCATGGACCTGCCGTACGGGATCTTCGCCGCGTCGACGATCTCCACGGTCGGACGCAGCTCCCCCAGCGGACGCTGGGGCGCGAGCCGGTCGGCCACCACGACGTCGGCGCGCGAGAGCAGATTCCTGCCCCGCAGCGTCATGAGGTCGTCCGCTCCCGGGCCACCGCCGACCAGCGCGACGGTGCCCCGCAGCTCCTCCTCGGCGTCCGGTGCTCCGGCGCTCGCGCCGTCCAGTGCGCGGGCCACGACGTCGCGGGCCTCTGCGGTACGTGCCCGGTCGCCGGTGAGCACCGCGACCAGCATCTCGTCGCGGCGGACGACCGCAGGCGTCACCGCGGTGCCGGAGTGGACGGCGTCCGCCCGCACGCAGAAGGTGCGGTCCTGCTCCGCCTCCGCCGCGACTCTCGCGTTGACCAGCGAGTCCTTGGTGGCCGCCACCACGTACCAGGCGCCGTCGAGGTCGCCCGAGCGGAACTCGCGGGCCTCCCAGCGGATCCGCCCCGAGTCGACCAGCCCCTGCAGCGTGGGTGTGATCTCAGGACTCACCAGGTGGACGACGGCACCGGAGTCCAGGAGCACGGGAATCCGCCGCTGGGCCACCGATCCACCGCCGATCACCACGACCCGGCGGCCTTCGAGGTCCAGGCCGACAGGGTACGGGTTCACGGGCCGGATCATGCCGCCGATCCTATCCGCCACCGGTGGCCGGGACCGCCCCGCCCCCGGGGCCCCGAACAGGCCATCCC
>NZ_JADDKI010000061.1:0-9751 GCF_015356725.1 Dietzia sp. SYD-A1 | reverse complement strand
CTCCTGATCCGACCCCGCCCACACCGACCCCCCGAACGGAGAACCACCATGTCCACCGACACCCCCCTGCTGCACGCCTGGTTCGAGATCATGGACTCCGACGATCCGGACCGGGTCCTCAACCACATCACCGAGGACTTCCGGCTGTCCATCCTGTTCTCCACGGGCGAGTCCGCCGCAGAGTTCGAGGGGGACAGAGCCGGTCTGGTGGTCTACCTCGAACAGCGCGAGAAGAGCGTCCTGACCCACCACATCCTCAGCGGCACGCGGGTCGGGGACACCGAGCTGTGTCTCGGGGAGACCCGGCGTGACGGGGAGTTCGAGGCCAGCTTCAACGCCACCGCGCAACTCACCGGGCAGGACAAGGTTCGGCGCCTGCTCATCTGCCGGACCCCGAGGGTCCGCTTCACCGACTGACCTCGCGCGGACCCCCGCCACCATGGACCCCGCCGGCGGGCCACGCCGCGGGCCAGGCCACCGTTCCCTGAGACGACAGACCCCCGCAGCCGGGCACTGCGGGGGTCTGCTGCGCTACGCGGCCCGGAGCCTCAGCCCAGGATCGTCCAGTCCTCCAGGCCCTCGTACAGCGGCTTCGCCGCGGCCAGCGCGGACACCCGCTCACGCAGGGCGGCGATGTCGGCCGACGCGCCCGCCGCGAGGGCGGTGCCGATGATGTCCGCGACCTCGCGGAAGTCCTCGGCCCCGAAACCTCGGGTGGCCAGCGCGGGCGTACCGATCCGCAGGCCGGAGGTCACCATCGGCGGACGGGGGTCGAACGGCACGGCGTTGCGGTTGACGGTGATCCCGGCCTCGTGGAGGAGGTCCTCGGCCTGCTGGCCGTCGAGCTCGGACTCGCGGAGATCCACCAGCACGAGGTGGACGTCGGTCCCCCCGGTGAGCACCGACACCCCGGCGTCCCGGCAGTCCTGCTCTGTCAGGCGCTCGGCGAGGATCCTGGCGCCCTCGATCGTGCGTTGCTGCCGCTCGCGGAACTGCTCGGTGCCGGCGATCTTCATGGCGGTGGCCTTGGCGGCGATCGCGTGCATGAGCGGGCCGCCCTGCTGACCCGGGAACACCGACGAGTTGAGCTTCTTGAACAGGTCGAGGTCGTTGGTGAGGATCATGCCGGAACGCGGCCCGCCCAGGGTCTTGTGGACCGTGGTGGACACGACGTCGGCATGGGGCACGGGGCTCGGGTGCAGACCCGCGGCCACCAGTCCCGCGAAGTGGGCCATGTCCACCCAGAGCTTGGCGCCGACCTCGTCGGCGATCTCGCGGAACCTCGCGAAATCAAGTGTGCGCGGGTACGCCGACCACCCTGCGATGATCACATCGGGCCGCTCCGCCAACGCCATCTCGCGGACGGTGTCCATGTTGATCTGCATGGTCTCCGGGTCCACCTCGTAGGCGGCGACCTCGTACAGCTGACCGGAGAAGTTGAGCTTCATGCCGTGGGTGAGGTGGCCACCGTGTGCCAGGGACAGGCCCATGATCTTGGAGCCCGGCGTCGCGAGCGCCATGAGCACCGCGGCGTTGGCCTGGGCGCCGGCGTGCGGCTGGACGTTGGCGTACGTGGCGCCGAACACCTCCTTGGCGCGATCGCGGGCCAGGTTCTCCACCACGTCGACGTGCTCACACCCGCCGTAGTATCGACGACCCGGGTAGCCCTCGGCGTACTTGTTGGTGAGCACGGACCCCTGTGCCTGCAGCACCGAGCGCGGGACGAAGTTCTCCGACGCGATCATCTCGAGCGTGTCCCGCTGACGGGCCAGCTCGCCGGCCATCGCCTCGGCGACCTCCGGATCGAGATCGGACAGGGAGGCGGTGAACACGTCGGTGTTCGGGTCGGTCATCGTTGCTCCTCGCGCGTGGGCTTCTCACTTCGTACGAATCGTGTGCGGCCACGGCTCGTCTCGTCGTCGTCGTCAGTCTAGTGGCAGGGCACCTGGAGGCCTCTTCCCCGTGGGCACCTGACACAATCAGCAATCGTGAGCAGACATGCCGGCGACTACACGCCGTACGTGGAGTTCGACCGCCGGAGCTGGCGCCGACTGCGGCGAGCCATGCCGATGGTGCTCACCGAGCAGGACCTCGAGGGATTGCGTGGTCTGGGTGAACACCTGGACCTGGACGAGATCGCGGAGATCTACCTGCCGCTCAGCCGGCTCATCCACCTCCAGGTGTCGGCCCGGCAGCGCCTCTTCCAGTCCACCAACCTGTTCCTCGGCGAGACCGTGGACGCTCCCATGCCGTTCGTGATCGGGGTGGCCGGGTCGGTGGCCGTGGGCAAGTCCACCTCGGCGCGTGTGCTGCGCGCTCTGCTGACCCGCTGGGACTCCCACCCCCGGGTCGACCTCATCACGACCGACGGCTTCCTGTACCCCAACCGTGAGCTCCAGCGGCGCGGATTGATGCACCGCAAGGGCTACCCCGAGTCCTATGACCGTCGCGCGCTGCTGCGGTTCGTCACGGAGGTCAAGTCCGGCGCCCCGGTCGTGCGCGCGCCGGTGTACTCGCACACCAAGTACGACATCGTCCCCCACGAGTTCATCGAGGTCGAGCGCCCGGACATCCTCATCGTCGAGGGACTGAACGTCCTGCAGACGGGCCCCCGGCTGATGGTCTCGGACCTGTTCGACTTCTCGCTCTACGTGGACGCGCGGATCGAGGACATCGAGACGTGGTACGTCGAGCGGTTCCTGGAACTGCGCCGCACGTCGTTCTCCAACCCCAACTCACACTTCGCGCACTACGCCGACCTGTCCGACCAGGCGGCCCGGTTGGCAGCGCGTGAGATCTGGAACTCGATCAACCGACCCAACCTGGTGGAGAACATCCTGCCCACCCGACCCCGGGCCACACTGGTACTGCGGAAGAACTCCGACCACTCCATTCAGCGTCTGCGTCTGCGCAAGATCTGACGGTCACTCCGGCGCGGCGCCCGTCTCCCCCACCGGAACCCCTCGGCGCCGCAGCTCGGCCTCCGCGCGGTCCAGCCCCCCGTGCTCCAGCGCGGCCTGCGGACTGTAGTCGGTCCACACATGGCGACCGAAGCGGCTCACCTCCACCTCGAGCTCACCCGACAGGTGCTCGATCGCACCGGCCGAGTTCCGCTTCTCCGAGGGCAACGGCACGGGCAGCACGTGGGCCCGACCGAGCGGCGCCCGACCGGTCACCCGGATCCGCCAGCCGTACCCGCGCCCCTCGAGCGCCCAGACGTCGTCGCCGACCACCGCGCGGACCGGCGAGACCACGGGGTTGCCCAACCGGATCACCCGACCATCGGGCAGGCGCACCACCAGGGCGGTGACCTCGGTGCGCAATGGGCCCGAATGAATCTGCCCGCCGGCGAAGGCCACGCAGGCGTCCGGTTCGGAGAATCCCTGCGCCTGCCCCCACCACCACGAGTCCGGAAAGCCCTCGGCGCCCCAGTTCTTCTCCCCGTAGACATCGGCGCCGTCGAACTCCCAGCGCCTACCGTCCAGCTCGGCCCAGCCCCGCGCCCGACCGCCGAGCAGCCACGGGTGCCAGTACTGGTTGAGGGCGGGAACAGCCTGGAAGACGCTCGACCCACCGACGGCCCGGTGCGGCCACTCCACGGGATCGGTGATCTCCACGTGCAGGCGGGCCCCCTCGCCCATGTCCGCCGTCACGCCGTCCGGCCGGTACTCGAACAGGTCGCCGGAGCGCGCGCCCAGGCGGTCGGGGGCGGCCCACCCCTCGGGTGCGGCCGCCAGGCGGAGGGACGACGACGTCGCGCCGTCACCCGGCCGGGGATCCCGGGTCGCGCCGGACCGGGGTGGCACCTCGTCGGATGCCAGGCCGAGAGTCGCCCAGTGCCCGTCCGGCCCCCGGTTGATCCCGATGAGCGCGATCAGGGCGCGGCCTCGGTCGCGGTCGGTCACGCGGAGGAAGTATCCCTCCATCGCCACTCCGTGTGCGCGGAGCGGGTCGCCGAAGGGCAGGTCAGCGCCGGTTGCCCGGTAGCGTCGGAGAAGACTCATGTCGGCCAGCGTTTCACAGGGGCCCTATGTTGGACACCGTGAACTCGTCAGCGATCGGACTCAGACCGCCACGACACAGAGTCGACCCCCGGTGTCGTCGCTGGTGGACCGCCCAGGTCGGACTGTGGATGGCCGGGCCGCTCGTGGTGGCCGTCATCCTCGGACTGGTCCTGTCTCCGTGGGTCCTCCTCGCGGCTGCGGGCTGGGCGGTCGCGATGGCCGTGGCGCTGGTCGCGGTGCCGAGGGTGCGTTGGGCGATCCATCGATGGGAGGCCACGGACACGGCCGTCTACAGCCGTAGTGGCCTCTTCTGGGAGGAATGGCGGGCCGCGCCGCTGTCGCGTGTGCAGACCGTCGACAAGACCCGCGGACCCCTGCAACGACAGTTCGGGTTGGCCACCGTCGTGGTCACCACCGCCTCCTCGTCGGGAGCGGTCCGCATCAGTGCGCTGGACGCCGCGCAGGCCGAGGAGATGGCTGACAGGTTGACGCTGCTGGCGCAGGACGACCAGCGGGACGCCACATGACCGCACCGGAGTGGCGTCGCCTCGATCGTCGGACCGTCGCCGCCAGCACCATCGTGGCCGCGGGGGCCCTGGCCGTCACCGCGGTTCCCGCCGGTTCCGCGCTCCTGCTCGCCGGGGTGGGCCCGGCATGGGTGGTGCTGTGGACCATCGGCGGCATGATCCTCGGCGCTGCGGCCACCGCGGTCATCGAGACCGCCCGGCTCGCCGTGACCAGCTATCGCGTGGACGCGCACCGGATCGAACGCCGCGTCCGATTCCTCTCCACCTCCACCACCAGCCTGTCGACCGGTCGGGTGCGAAACGTGGAGATCTCGGCGGACCTGGTGCAACGCCGGATGGGTATCGCGACGGTGCGACTGGCCAGTGGCGAGACCGACGGGTCCAGACTCATCCTCGGCGCACTGGACCGCGAGGTCGCCGAGGAGTTGCGACGTCGGCTTCTCGCCGAGCGCGCCGCCACCGACACCACCGAGCTCGTGCGCCTGGACCCGGGGTGGGTCCGCTACGCGCCCGCGAGCGTCATGACTCCCCTGTTCGGCCTCCTGGGCATCGGTGTGGTGTTCCAGGTCGCTGACTGGTTCAGGGCCGTGCCCGAGATGCTCGACTGGATCTGGTCCCGGATCGGCGACCTGCCGATCCCGGTGATCGCCGCCGGGGTGGTGCTTCTCGCCTTGGTGGTGGGCACCGTCGCATCGGTGGCCCTTTTCGTGGAGAACTGGTGGAACCTGCGACTCGAGCGCCATGAGGACGGTTCGCTCGAGCTGCGGCGGGGACTGCTCGTGGGCCGGCACACCTCCTTCGACGGCCGCCGCATACGCGGGGTCACGCTCCACGAGCCCCCGGGGTTCAGAGTTCTCGGAGCTGCTCGGCTCGACGTGATCGCGTCGGGGGTAGGCACCGGGAAGGACGACGAGGGGAAGAAGAAGCAGAGTCCGGCGTTGGTTCCCCCCTCGCCACGGGCGGTGTCCGCCGGTGTGGCCGGGACGATTCTCGGTGAGCCGGTGCCCACCGCGCTCCTGGCCCACCCGTCCGCCGCACGTCGACGGAGGCTCGTCCGGGCGGGCGCGGTCGTCGTCGCGATCACGGGGGTGTCGCTCGTCCCTGCGGTGCTCTGGCCGTGGCTCTGGTGGGTCCCGCTGGTTTCGCTCGGACTGTCCGCCGCCGTCGCGATCTGGGCCGCGTTCGACAACGCCCGAGGCCTCGGGCACGCCGTCACCGACGGGGTGGTGGCGCTGCGCAAGGGTTCGCTGACCCGGCGGACCGACATTCTCGAGCGGAACGGCATCCTGGGCTGGAACATCCGGCGCTCGCCTCTGCAACGCCGCGCCGGTCTGGCCACGCTCGTCGCCACCACGGCCGGCGGTAGCGGGGCATTCCGGTTACCGGACGTGGGCCGCGAGCAGGCGCCCGCGCTGTGGCGCACCGCCGGGCCGGTGTGGGACCACCTCGCCGAGTGAGCACCGCCGAACCATCACCGCCGAGTGGTCGCAAATGACGCGAAACGCAGCAGGCGACCTGGGAGAACGTGAGTGAAATCGACCGCGCGATGAGGGCAGCGGACGGAGCCCGGCTCAGTCGGCGTCCGTGTCGGCGGGCCGGACGTCCGTCGCGGGGTCGAGCTTGCGCACCAGACTGGGCGCGAGGTCGGCCAGCGCGTACTCGTCGAGCAGGCGGCGGGCCTCGTCGTCGTCGACCCCCGCGAACACCCTCCCGATGGTCACACCGTGCGTGGGCACGGTGACCACGCGGATCTCGTCGCCCGCCTCGACAGGACCCGGGCGCAGGACGCGGGCGTAGGCGCCCGGTCGACCCGCCTCGGTGAACCGGCGGACCCACCTGGGCTTGCCGACGCGGTCGCCGAACGTCTGGCACGGGATGCGTGGCGTGGTGATCTCGAGGCGCAACGGACCGCGACGACCGCTGCCCGCGCCCACCTCGAGCACGGTACCGATCTGGAGCTGCGAGGTGTCGACGCCGGTCACGCGCAGGTTCTCGCCGAAGAACCCGGGCGGGATCGGCCCGCCGAACTCGGGCTCCCAGGGCGCGACATCGGAGTCGGAGAGCAGGTAGACGGCCTTCCATACACCGCCGTGGTGTTCGCGATCGGCCTGCACGTCGCCGTGGAGGCCGTACTCGCGGACCTGCACAGGGCCGTCGACCGGCCGCTTGTCGATCGCCGTCACCCCGACGCGGCCCGGCACGGTGAGGAGCTGGTCCACCACGCAGACTGAGCGAACGGTGAACGACTCCGGGACGGTCGCCCCGGGCTCGGGAGCATTCGCGGCCGGCATCAGTGGCCGAACCTGCGGTTGCGGGCGCCGTAGTCGCGCAGGGCACGGAGGAAGTCCACGCGGCGGAACGCGGGCCAGTACGCCTCGGTGAACCAGATCTCCGAGTACGCGCTCTGCCAGAGCAGGAACCCCGACAGTCGCTGCTCGCCGGAGGTCCGGATCACCAGGTCGGGATCGGGTTGACCGGATGTGTAGAGGTGCTCCCCGATGGCCTCGACGGTGATGCCGTCGACCAGGTCCTGCCCGGTCCGACCGTCCTCGATCAGCTGCGCGACGAGCTCGCGGGCCGCGTCGGCGATCTCCTGCCGGCCGCCGTAGCCCACGGCGACGTTCACCTTGACCCCCCGGCGCCCGGTGCTCGCGCGCTCGGCGTGCCGCAGCCGCTCGGCCAGCCAGTCGGGCAACACTTCGAGCCGGCCGACTATGCGGACATCCCAGTTCTTGTCCGGGCCCGTGATCTCGTCCACCACGTCGGCGATGATCTGCAGCAGCTCGTCGAGCTCATCGGCATCACGACCGAGGTTCTCGGTGCTGAGCAGGTAGATGGTGGCGACGTCCACGCCCAGCTCGTCACACCAGCCGAGCATCTCGGCGATCTTGACCGCCCCGGCCCGGTGCCCGTGTGCGACGTCCGCGAACCCCGCCTCTTTGGCCCAGCGGCGGTTGCCGTCGGCCATCACGGCGATATGTCGTGGGAGCCGGGCACCCTCGAGTGACGACCGGAGTCGCGACTCGTACAGCGAGTACAACGGGGAGGAGGCGTCCACCCGGAAGAGGTTACCGCGCGACGCCCCCTCCACAGGGGTCCCCCTGACCCGTGGGGGTTCTAGCCGCGTCGACCGGCGCGCACCCCCGCGGCGAGCGCGCGCACTCCGTCCTCGGTGGTGTCCCAGCCGATGCAGGCGTCGGTGACGGACTTGCCGTAGACGAGGTCGGCGGCGTCGACGGACTGGGACCCGGCTTCGAGGAAGCTCTCGATCATCAGGCCGGAGATGCCCTGCTCCCCCGCCCCGATGCGCTCGGCGAGCTCGGCCACCACCTCGGCCTGGCGCTCGTGGGACTTGCCCGAGTTGGCGTGGCTCGCGTCGACCATCACCAGGCCGGGAAGTCCCACCTTGGCGACCGAGGCCACCGCGGAGGCCACCGACTCGGCGTCGTGGTTCGGACCGCGGGTCCCACCGCGCAGGATCACGTGGCAGTCGGTGTTGCCGGCCGTCTCCACCACGGCTGCCCGGCCCTCGGCGTCGGTGCCGAAGAACACGTGGCGCGATGCCGAGGACCGGCATCCGTCCACCGCGACCTGCACCTCGCCGTCGGTGCCGTTCTTGAACCCCACCGGCATGGACAGACCGGAGACCAACTGGCGATGCACCTGGCTCTCGGTCGTCCGCGCCCCGATGGCGCCCCAGGAGACGGCGTCGGCGATGTACTGCGGGCTGGTCGGTTCCAGGAACTCGCAACCGACGGGAAGTCCAAGGTCCAGCACGTCCAACAGGAGCCTGCGGGCGGTGCGCAGACCGCGCGGGATGTCGTAGCTGCCGTCGAGTGCGGGGTCGTTGATCAGGCCCTTCCACCCGACGGTCGTGCGCGGCTTCTCGAAGTAGACGCGCATGACGATCAGCAGGTCCTCCGAGACCTCTCGGGCGAGGGTCGTCAGGCGCTCCGCGTAGTCGAGTGCGGCGTCCGGGTCGTGGACGGAACAGGGACCCACGACCACGAGCAGGCGGTCGTCACGCCCGGCGAGGATGTCGGCGATCTCACCGCGGCTGCGGTCGACCAGTGCCTCGCGGGCCTCCCCCAGCGGGAGTTCTCCGAGGATCTCGGTCGGCGTCGGCAACGGGGAGTACGACAGGACGCGTCGGTCGGCGGTTTGGGTGGGGTTCTCGGCGGTGATGGTCACGGCGGTGCGCTCCTGATGCGGTGGTGGTGGCGGGCCGGGTGCCGTGATCCTGGTCGGTGCCCTGTGTCGCACCCGGATCCGCCGTGGGAAATGGCGGGAGGCGGCGACCATGGTGGTCACCGCCTCTGGGCTCCGGGTGTCGGGACGTCCGGTTAACGGACGCGTGCGCTCGCGGCGCGGGCTCCACCCGGAGCCCACATAAAGCGCCAATATGCGCGAGCGATCGACATGCCGGTCACCGTAGCAGAGGCCGCGGGAGTCAGGCCACTCGCGCCCCGCGCTCCGGCTGGCACCCTGGACTCATGGGTTACCGACTCGTCGCCGACACCGCGATGATCCTCCACGCAGCCTTCCTCGTGTACATGGTGGTGGGCGGCTTCCTCGCGTGGCGATGGCGGTGGACGTTCTGGCCCCACCTGGCGACGGCCGCGTACGGACTGGGGATCGCGACGGTGGGGTGGGTCTGTCCGCTCACCCACGTCGAGAACTGGGGACGCGCCCGCGCGGGCGAGGAGACATTGCCCTCCTCCGGGTTCATCGACCACTACCTCACCGGCGTCATCTACCCCGCGGAGCATCTGTGGACGGCCCACGTCGCCGTCGCGACCGCCGTGCTCGTCTCGTGGGCGGGTCTGGCGTACCTGCAGTGGCGAGCGCGGGCACGGTCCCACGCACCCGCATCCGAGGTGCGCCAGACCTGAGGGAGACCGGACCGGCCGACCAGTATTCGAATGCTTGTGCGATCCCACCGGCCACGGTAGAATCGCACCTAGGTTCGATCAGCGACTGGGGGTGTGGTGGTAGTGGTTCCGATGGTGACGACGACGAGCTCGGCGGCGTTCGGGGCGCTGCGCGCCGTGCCGGAGGCCCTGGACACGCTGGGCGCCGAGGCGCTCAGTGAGGTGGCGCGGTCGGCGACGCTGGCGCAGAATCTCGCGGCGGCGACCCGGTTGCGGGCCGCGCATCATCTCGTCGAGGCGATGGCGCGTCTCGATGAGGCGGCGCACGATGACGGGGCGAGCCCGCGGC
>NZ_JADDKI010000600.1:0-1368 GCF_015356725.1 Dietzia sp. SYD-A1 | reverse complement strand
GAGGGTGTCCAGCGCGGGCCGCTCGAGCGCGGTGCCCCGCAGCTCGACGGGCAGGTCGCGGGTCTCGGCCGGCGGCGGGGTGAGGTTGGCGGGCCCCCCGACCTCCTGGTCGGTGACCCACTTCCAGGAGTAGAAGACCTTGCGGGGGGTGTCGCCGAGACCGTAGTAGTCGTCGCGCTCGGCGATCCAGGCGAAGATGTCGTTCAGGCGGCGCTCCTGGGCGAGCGCGCCCTGCTCGGCCTGCTGGGACCACCGCCAGTCGGGGTGCGTGTTGGAATCCAGCACCATGCGACCGGTGTTCTCGGGGAACAGGGTCGCGAAGTCGGTGCCGATCGCGGTGCCGTAGGACACGCCCACGTAGTCGATCTCCGCGAGCCCGAGCGATTCGCGGACGGCGTTCATGTCGCGGGCCGCGTTCTCGGTGGTGAACGAGGCCATGTAGGCCGGATCGGTGCCGAAGCAGGCGTCATGCAGCGCGTTGGCGGAGGTGGGGCCGACAAAGGCGACGTCACAGGTCATCGGGTTGGAACCGTAGAGGCCCCGCGGCTGGACGGCCACGAGATCATGGTTCTCGTACAGGCCGGCCGGCGCGGTGCCGTCCAGGGGCGGACTCCAGAAGTTGAGCGCGTAGTTGCCGGGCCCCCCGGGGTTGCCGAACACGGCCGACCTGGCCTGCCCGGACGAGGCCTTGATCCGGGTCAGCGCGACCTCGGTCCTGGCGCCGTCGGGCTGGCTGTAGTCGACGGGGACCTCGACCGTCCCGCACTCGAGACCCGCCGGCATGTACTCGGCCTCGATCCCGAGCATCTCGGTACAGTCCTGCCACTTGACCGGGGCGGCGGCGGCCACTCCGGTACCAAGAAGTGCGATCGCCCCGACGACCGCGGTGGTGCCAACGAAAGTGCTAGACGGCTGCACCGATCCCCGATTCCATGTTGTGTAGATGACTGCCATACGAATCGGACGCCGCGACCACTCAAGTTCACGAGCGTCACAAGCGTCCGAACCGGTCCAAATGTAGCCTGTGGTCGACCACGCGAAGCGCCAACCCGCACCGACTCAGGGAACCGTCATCCGATCGTTACAGCCGGTGCGTCCTGCGGGACGAAACCGCTGGCAGAAGTGGATATATCACCGTCTGTTCCGGTGTCCGCGCCCGAGGACCGCGAGTGTCGTCGACACCATCGAGAGCGCGGCCGACAGCGTCGCCGCCAGCAGCAGCCAGGGCTCGGTGTAGGTCCGCATGATCACTCCCTCGACCGGGGGGTCCACCACGGGCGGCCGCACGGCCACGAGGTCGCGCGAGAGCCACCACAACACCACCGCCAGAGCCGCCGCGAGGACGGCGAGCGCGGCGTGGCGCCGGGC
>NZ_JADDKI010000599.1:0-437 GCF_015356725.1 Dietzia sp. SYD-A1 | reverse complement strand
CCGCGGGGGGTGCGCCGCGGGGCCGACCAGCGCCCTGACGGCACCTCCACGAGCGCGTAGCTCGCCGCCGCGAGAACGACGGAGACCACCACGGTGATCAGCCAGATCTCGAGCATGTGCCCGGAGAACATGGGCACGAACGCGATCTGGAACGCGAAGTGCAGGACCAGGACGTGCCACAGGAACACCCCGTAGGACCACCGGCCCAGCATGCCCATCACGGCGGAGTCCAGCACCATGAACCGCTGCCCCGGCGGGGCCAGCGACACCGGGGCCAACAGGCAGAACGCCACCACGGCCCCCAGTGCGGTCCGGGCCGCGAACTCGGGGCCGGACGGGTGCACGAAGCCCTCGGTGAACCACTGCGGGACGGTGCTGGCGCCGAGCGCCAGCGCGACGACGGCCCACCACCCCCACCGCGCGTGGCGGTGTCGGGC
>NZ_JADDKI010000598.1:0-3152 GCF_015356725.1 Dietzia sp. SYD-A1 | reverse complement strand
CGTTGGGCCGCCGCGCGCGGCCCGGACTCCGAGATCGCCCGCGGGGCCAGGCACCACTGCGGGTCCTGTGGTTTCCTGCTCCCGATCTCCGGTTCGCTGGGGGCGATGTTCGGGGTGTGTGCCAACGAGTACTCCGCCGACGGGCAGGTTGTTCATCTCCAGTACGGCTGCGGCGCCCACAGCGAGGTGCAGGTGGCCACCGAGTCCACGGCCCCTGTGGCCGAGGCGTATGACGACGCAGCCGTGGACGTGGTGGTCCTTCCCCAGCAGCTGGCGGCCTCGGCCGCCCGGGCGCGCGGGGCGGCGGACGCCCAGGACCAGGTAGGGGAGACCGGTCAGGCGAGCGCTCCCGACCAGGCCTGACCCCGCCGACCAGGCCTGACCCCGCAGACCCCTCGGGCGGGCCGGCTCACGTGTGGTCGAAGTCGAGACCGACCTGTGCCCCCGCGCTGCCGCGCAGGACCGCACGCCGCTGGAGCGCGTACACGAGCGTGCCGATCGCACCCACACCCACACCGACCGCGCAGAGGATGACCGCGCGCATGTCCACCTCGTCCATGAGCATCATCGCCAGGAGGGCGATCGTCCACGCGAGGGTCCCGATGAGGACGACGGGCCGCGGGTCCAGGAGGTAGCCCGGGATTCGGGGCACCTGCGGCTCTGTCGGCCTCTCGGTCATGACCGCGACGCTACCGCAGGCGGAGGGCCGGTTACCCTATGACGGTTCCTCACCACCGCCAGGAAGGTCTCCAGATGTCGCAGAGCACCGGGGCCCCGTCGCGGTCCCCAGCACGGGGCCCCCTCGACCGGTACTTCAAGATCAGCGAGCGCGGTTCGACCGTGTCCCGCGAGGTGCGCGGCGGGGTGGTCAGCTTCTTCGCGATGGCCTACATCATCGTGCTCAACCCGCTGATCCTCGGTTCGGGTGTCGACGTCGAGGGCAACCAGCTGTCGATCATCGAGATCGCCGCGGTCACCGCGTTCACCGCCGGGGTGATGACGGTGGCCTTCGGCGCGATCGCCCGCTATCCGTTCGCCTTCGCCACCGGCCTGGGCATCAACTCCCTGGTCGCGGTCACCATCGCCAGGCAGGTCACCTGGGCCGAGGCGATGGGGCTGATCGTCATCGAGGGCGTCATCATCGTCATCCTCGCGGTGAGCGGGTTCCGCAAGGCGGTCTTCGACGCCATTCCCCCGGACCTCAAGGCCGCCATCGCCGTGGGCATCGGGCTGTTCATCGCCATGGTCGGGTTCGTCGACTCCGGGTTCGTGCGTCGACTCCCCGACGCCGCGGGCACCACGGTGCCGGTGGGGCTGGGGATCGAGGGATCGATCGCGTCGTGGCCCACGGCCGTGTTCGCGTTCGGGCTGCTGCTGTGCGGGATCCTCGTGGCCCGTCAGGTGCGCGGCGGCATCTTCATCGGCATCGTGGTCACCACCGTCGTGGCCATCATCGTCGAGGCGATCGCGGACGCCGGCCCGTCGTTCGTCGACGGCGAGCCCTCGCCCACGGGGTGGAACCTCGCGGTCCCGGGCATTCCAGAGACGCTCGGCGGACTGCCCAACCTCTCCCTCATCGGGCAGGTGGACCTCTTCGGCGCATTCGTCCGCATCGGCCCCCTTGCCGCCGGCCTGTTCGTCTTCACCCTGCTGCTCGCGAACTTCTTCGACGCCATGGGTACCTTCACCGGCCTGGGCAAAGAGGCCGGGCTCATGGACGAGAACGGCAACCTGCCCAACATGAAGACCGCGCTCGTGGTCGAGGGAGTCGGGGCCGTCGCCGGTGGATTCACCTCGTCCTCCTCCAACACCGTCTTCCTCGAGTCGGCGACGGGTATCGCCGAGGGCGCCCGAACCGGACTGGCGAACATCGTCACGGGTGTCCTCTTCCTCGTCGCGATGTTCTTCACACCGCTCTACGAGGTCGTCCCCGTCGAGGCGGCCGCCCCCGCGCTCGTGGTGGTCGGCGCGCTCATGATGTCGCAGATCATCAACATCGACTTCACGAGATTCTCCATCGCCCTGCCGGCGTTCCTCACCATCGTCACCATGCCGTTCACGTACTCCATCGCCAACGGGATAGGGATCGGGTTCGTGGCCTGGGTCGTGATGGCCACGGCCACCGGCAAGGCCCGGTCGGTCCACCCGCTGCTGTGGGTGGTCGCGGCGGCGTTCCTCGTGTTCTTCGCGATCGGGCCCATCACCGACCTTCTGGCCTGAGCGGCGCGGACAGTGCTCGTCGTCGACGTCTCCGATCCCGCCGATCCCCGGCTGGACGACCTCCGCGATCTCAACCACTCCGACCGCCGCCCCGACCTGCCGGGAGGGCGGGGCCTGGTGATCGCCGAGGGCACCTACGTGGTGGGGAGGATGCTCCTGTCCCGGTTCCGGCCGCACCTCCTGCTGGGGACCGACGCCCGACTGCGGCAACTGCGCCGCGAGGCGACCGCGGAGGGCTGGGATGCCGACGAACGGGCCGCCGGAGCCGTCTACCTGCGCACCACCAAGGACGTGCTCAGCGAGGTGATCGGGTTCCGGTCCAGCCGCGACATCCTCGCCGCCGCCCACCGGCCGGCCCCGCTCGACGTCGACGCGGTCGTGGACGGCGCCCGGACCCTCGTGGTGCTCGAAGGGGTCAACGACCCCGAGAACCTGGGGGCCATCTTCCGCAACTGCGCGGCGCTCGGCGTCGACGGGGTGCTGTTCGGTGCCGCCACCGGGGACCCGCTCTACCGGCGGGTGGTGCGCGTGTCCATGGGACACGTCCTGCGGTTGCCGTTCGCGCACCTGCACGGGACCCCGACCATCTGGCACCGCTCCCTCGGGGATCTGCGAGCGCGGGGTTTCACCACCGTGGCGCTGACCCCCTCCGGGGAGGTTCCGCTCTCCCGCGCCGTCGACGCCGACAAGGTGGCCTTCGTCCTCGGCGCCGAGGGGCCGGGGCTCACCGAGCACGCGATGCGTGCGTGCGACGTCCGGGCGGCGATACCCATGACAGCGGGAACCGACTCGCTCAACGTGGCCACGGCTGCGGCCGTGGCGTTCTACGAGCGGTCGCGCGACTAGGGTCCGGCGGCGTCGTCAGCGCCGGTTCGCCAGACGGCGGTTCATCGCCCCGCCGGCGCGCCGCACGGTGTCACCGAGGACGCCGG
>NZ_JADDKI010000597.1:0-606 GCF_015356725.1 Dietzia sp. SYD-A1 | reverse complement strand
GCGCTCCTGTCCCCGAGGTGGACATCAACGCCCCCGGGCGGACCTCCGATCAGCTGCGGCCGTGGGCTCAGGGGATCAACGAGCAGATGAACATCCCCGCCGCCGCCCTGGCCGCCTACGGCAACGCCGCCGAGACCATGCGGCAGACGCGGCCCGAGTGCAACCTCGCGTGGACCACGCTGGCCGGGATCGGCCACGTGGAGACCCGGCACGGCCGGTACCGGGGTTCCACCCTGAACGACTACGGCTACGCGCTGCCCCCGATCATCGGCATCCAGCTCGACGGCTCGCCCGGCTTCGCCCGCATCCCGGACACCGACGGCGGTGAGCTGGACGGGGACCCCGAGTTCGACCGGGCGGTCGGACCCATGCAGTTCATCCCGGAGTCGTGGCGCAGGTACGGCGTCGACGCCAACGGTGACGGGCGGGCCGACCCCAATCAGATCGACGACGCCGCCGTGTCCGCCGCCCGGCTGCTGTGCGAGAACGGCGGCGACCTCTCGGTGGCGGAGAACTGGCAGCGGGCCGTGCTGGCCTACAACGCCTCGCGGGAGTACCTCATGGACGTCCGCGACGCGGCGGCCGCGTACTCGGTGGGGACCACCG
>NZ_JADDKI010000596.1:0-2635 GCF_015356725.1 Dietzia sp. SYD-A1 | reverse complement strand
GTCCAACAGCGCCGCGAGCGCGCGCGCCCGGCGGCCGTGCCGCCCGCGGTACGACCGCGCGGGATCCACGCTCCTCAGGCCGCGGATGCGCTCCGTCGGGCCGGTTTTCCACATGCAACGGATCGTACTGGCCCGTAGGCTCGCCCCCATGTCTCCGATGTCGCGCCACCGGGCTGACCAACTTCATGCCGACCCACACCAGGCCGACCCGCACCCGTCCGATCCCCGGCACCCCGATCCCCGGCACGCGGAGCCCGAGCTCACCGACGACGGGCACGTGGTCGAGCCCAGCGCCGACAGCTACCGGCACGCGGCCGAGCTCGAGATCGATCGAGACTGGTACAAGTCCGCGGTCTTCTACGAGGTCCTGGTCAGGGCGTTCAACGACTCGGACGGCAACGGCACCGGAGACCTGCGCGGGCTCACGGAGAAGCTCGACTACCTCGAGTGGCTCGGGGTGGACTGTTTGTGGCTGCCGCCGTTCTACGACTCGCCGCTGCGCGACGGCGGATACGACATCCGCGATTTCCGCGCCGTGTTGCCCGAGTTCGGCACCGTCGAGGACTTCGTCGAATTCCTCGACCAGGCCCACCAGCGGGGCATCCGGGTGATCACCGACCTGGTGATGAACCACACCTCCGACACCCACGCCTGGTTCACCGAGTCGCGCTCCGACCCCACCGGGCCGTACGGGGACTTCTACGTGTGGTCCGACGACGACACCCGGTACCCGGACGCCCGCATCATCTTCGTCGACACCGAGACGTCCAACTGGACCTACGACCCGGTGCGGGGGCAGTTCTACTGGCACCGCTTCTTCTCCCACCAGCCCGACCTCAACTACGACAATCCCGAGGTCCAGGACGCGATGATCGACGTCCTGCGCTTCTGGCTGGACCTGGGGATCGACGGGTTCCGACTGGACGCCGTGCCGTACCTCTTCGAGCGCGACGGCACCAACTGCGAGAACCTGCCGGAGACCCACGAGTTCCTCCGCAGGTGCCGGGCGGTGGTGGACGAGGAGTACCCCGGGCGGGTCCTGCTGGCCGAGGCCAACCAGTGGCCCGAGGACGTGGTCGAGTACTTCGGCGAGCCCGAGGTGGGCGACGAGTGCCACATGGCCTTCCACTTCCCGCTGATGCCGCGGATCTTCATGGCGGTGCGGCGCCAGTCCCGGTTCCCGGTCACCGAGATCCTCGCGCACACCCCCGACATCCCCTCCTCGGCGCAGTGGGGCATCTTCCTGCGCAACCACGACGAGCTGACGCTCGAGATGGTCACGGACGAGGAACGCGACTACATGTACGCCGAGTACGCCAAGGACCCACGGATGAAGGCCAACATCGGCATCCGGCGGCGCCTGGCCCCGCTCCTCGATGGCGACCACAACCAGTTGGAACTGTTCTCGGCGCTGCTGCTCAGCCTGCCCGGGTCGCCGGTGCTCTACTACGGCGACGAGATCGGGATGGGCGACAACATCTGGCTCGGCGACCGTGACGCCGTCCGCACACCCATGCAGTGGAGCCCCGACCGCAACGCCGGCTTCTCCCGCTGCGACCCGGGCCGGCTGTACCTTCCGGTGATCATGGACCCGCAGTACGGGTACCAGGGGGTCAACGTGGAGGCGCAGCTCAACTCCACCGCCAGCCTGCTGCACTGGACGCGTCGCATGATCCACGTGCGCAAGAGCCACCCCGCGTTCGGACGCGGTGAGTTCGTCGACCTGGGTGGGTCCAACCCGAGCATCCTGGCCTACCTCCGGACGATGGGGTCCCCCGAGGAGGACCCGCAGGCGGACGTGATCCTGTGCGTCAACAACCTCTCGCGGTTCCCGCAGGCCGTGCGTCTGGACCTGTCCGAGTTCGCCGGCCGCCGACCCACCGAGCTCACCGGCGGCGTCCCGTTCCCCGAGATCGACGCCGACCCGTATCAGCTCACCCTCCCCGGGTACGGCTTCTACTGGCTGGAACTGCGCAGTCCCACCGAGACACCGGCATGAGAGGCACGCCATGAGCATCCCCCCGGTCGACGACGACACCATGGTCACCCTGCTGACCGACTGGCTTCCCGCGCAGCGGTGGTTCGCGGGCAAGGGCCGGCGCCTGTCCGCGGTGCGGATCGCCCGGCGCGCGGTCCTGCTGGACCACGAGGACGTCCTGGTGGAGCACGTGCTGGTGGACGTGGAGGTGGACGGCCGACCGCAGCGCTACCAGGTCCCGCTGGCCACCGCGGAGTCCCTGCCCGACGACCGCCGGACGCTCCCCCTGACCCCGGAGGGCGCCTCACCGGTCGTCTACGACGGACTGCGCGACCCGCGCGGGACCGAGTCACTCGTGACCCACCTGGCCGCGCAGGACCTCGTGGGGGGTCTGCGATTCCGCCTGGTGGAGGGTGCCCCGGCCCCTGAGCCCGTCCGCGGGAGGCTGCTCGAGGGCGAACAGTCCAACTCGTCCCTGGTGTTCGGCGACGATCTCATGGTCAAGGTGTTCCGACTGGTCCAACCCGGCCTGAACCCCGACGTGGAGCTCCACGCCGCGCTGGCTGACCGGCAGTGCCCCGCCGTCGCCTCGCTTCGGGGCTGGGTGGAACTCGACGACGACGAGGTCGACGGGAACGGGGCCGACGGGGGCGGGGC
>NZ_JADDKI010000595.1:0-3856 GCF_015356725.1 Dietzia sp. SYD-A1 | reverse complement strand
GGCCAGGGCCTCGCGAGCCGGAGAGTGGGAGCCCGTGGCGGGCGCCCCGACCGTGACCCGGAGGGTGGGGGAGCGCACCTGGCGGTTGCCGGTCGACGCGTTCTGGCAGGCGCACAGATCCGCTGCCGCGCACTACAGCGAACTCGTCCGCACCGCCGTGTCCGGCGCCCCCGCCCTCCCCGGCGACCCGGTGGTCTGGGACCTCTACGGGGGAGCGGGCCTGTTCTCCGCCGCCGTCCTCGACGTGGTCCCCCGGGCCCGCGTGATCGTGGTCGAATCCTCGCCCGCCTCCCTCGAGGCCGTGGGATCGGCTCTCGGGATCGGCCCCGCGGTCGTCCCGGTGGCGTCGAGGGTGGAGCCGTTCCTGGAGCGGTCGAGCGGTTCCGGCGATCGCGGCGACGAACCCGACCTCGTGATCCTGGACCCGCCGAGAGGCGGCGCGGGAATCGAGGTGATGGCCACGCTCGCTCGTGGTACGGCGTCCCGCATCGTCCATGTGGGGTGCGACCCGGCCAGCCTCGCGCGCGATGTCGGGGTGCTCGTGTCAGCCGGTTGGACACTCGCGGGGATCCGCGGTGTCGCGGCGTTCCCCGCGACACACCACGTGGAGGGCCTCGCCGTCCTCGACTCACCGCGGGTGCGCTGATCCCGGTGAGCCGGGGCCGGTCGGCCGGCGGCGGGCGCGAAGACCGTTTCCCCGTAGACTGTGGGTTCGACCCTGCGGGGTGCGGCAAGGGAAGGGGCAGTCGACGGCAATGAGTGTGCTCGATCAGGTGAACGGCCCCTCCGACCTCCGTGCACTCGGATCCGACGAGCTGGTCCGGCTCTGCGGTGAGATCAGGGAGTTCCTCATCCGCAAGGTGTCCGCGACAGGTGGGCACCTCGGCCCCAATCTCGGCGTGGTGGAACTGACGGTCGCGCTACACCGCGTGTTCGACTCCCCGCGGGACCCCATCGTCTTCGACACCGGGCACCAGTCGTACGTCCACAAGATCGTCACGGGTCGGAAGGACCAGTTCGACGGTCTCAGGACGCGCGGGGGTCTGTCCGGCTATCCGTGCCGTGCGGAGAGTGAACACGACATCGTCGAGTCCTCGCACGCGACCTCGTCGCTCTCGTACGCCGACGGACTCGCCAAGGCGTACTCCCTCAGCGGCCAGAACGACCGGACCGTCGTCGCGGTGATCGGCGACGGGGCGATGACAGGGGGCATGGCCTGGGAGGCGCTGAACAACATCGCCGCCGGCAAGGACCGGCCCATGGTGATCGTCGTCAACGACAACGGCCGGTCGTACTCGCCCACGATCGGCGGACTGGCCGAACGGCTCGGGGTCCTGCGTCTCCAGCCCGCGTACGAGAAGGCGATGGACCACACCAAGCGCACTCTGGGCGCCCGAAAGGACCTCCTCGGCAAGGCCGTGTACTCGATCCTGCACGGGATCAAGACGGGACTCAAGGACGTGGTCTCACCGCAGGAGTTGTTCGCCGACCTGGGTCTGAAGTACATGGGGCCCGTCGACGGGCACAATCTGGCCGCCACCGAATCGGCGTTGCGGTTGGCCAAGGACTTCGGCGGGCCGGTGGTCGTCCACGTGGTGACCCGCAAGGGCATGGGCTACGTCCACGCGGAGAACAACGTCGCCGACCAGATGCACGCGACCGGGGTCATCGACCCCGACACCGGCCGCCCGCTCTCGTCGTCGTCGTCAGTGGACTGGACGTCGGTCTTCTCCGAGGAGCTGTGCGAGATCGGGGCGCAGCGAGACGACGTGGTGGCCATCACCGCGGCCATGGCCGGACCGACGGGGCTGACCGCCTTCGGCGACCGGTTCCCGGATCGCATGTTCGACGTGGGCATCGCAGAGCAGCACGCGGTGGCCTCGGCCGCCGGACTCGCGCTGGGTGGGCTGCACCCCGTGGTGGCCGTCTACTCCACGTTCCTCAACCGGGCGTTCGACCAGCTGCTGATGGACGTCGCCCTTCTCGGGCTACCGGTCACCCTGGTACTCGATCGCTCCGGGGTGACCGGCCCCGACGGCGCCAGCCACAACGGGATGTGGGACCTGTCCCTGGCGGGGATCGTCCCGGGCGTCCGGGTGGCCGCACCGCGCGATGCCGAGACCCTCCGCGCGGAACTCCGTGAAGCCGTGGCGGTGACGGACGGCCCGACCGTGGTGCGCTTCCCCAAGGGGTCCGTCGGTGAGCCCCTTCCGTCGTTGGAGACATCGTCGGACGGCGTGGACCGGGTGTTCGGGACCGGGGACGCCGACATCCTGGTGGTCGCGGTCGGGTCGATGGTCGCGCCGTCGATGGCGGCGGCACGGGAACTGCGGGCCGAGGGGGTATCGGTCGACGTGGTCGATCCGCGCTGGGTCTATCCCGTCCCGCAGTCGATCGTCGACTCCGCCCGTGGTCGCCGGCTCGTGGTGACGGTCGAGGACAACGGGATCCACGGCGGCGTCGGTTCGGCGGTCTCGGCGGTGCTGGAGCGCGCGGGGGTCGGTGTTGATCGACTGACCCTCGGCCTTCCGCAGGAGTTCCTCGATCACGCCTCCCGGGGCGAGATCCTCTCCGACACGGGGTTGACCGCGGAGGGGATCGCCGACGGTATCCGCCGTCGCCTCTACGACCGCGTCGAGAGCTGAGGGACGGCGGTCTCAGCCGTCCGCTCTGAACCGGCGCACCGCCTCGAGCAACGGCGCCTGCGTCAGGTCGATCTGCCATCGGCGGGCACCCTCGTCCCCGAGGACCCGGTGGAGCAGCTCCGCGTCGTCGGCGGGGTCGGTGGTGGCCGCCCGCCACGCCCACAGCCGGAGCGACGACGGCTTGAGCAGCAGGCCCTGGTCGATACCGAGCTCCCGGGCGAGCGAACCGATCGCCTCGCGAGCGATGTCCAGCAGAGCGGCCGCCTCCGGGTCCGTGCGCTTCCACGTGGTGTGCGGAGGATGCTCGCCGCGTGGCGCCTGACGGGCGGGTAGGTCGCCACGCCCGAGTTCGGCGGCCCACTCCAACGCGGCCAGCCAGTCGTCGGCCAGTCGTCTGCGATGCGGACCCTCGAAACCCTCGATCGCCAGGAGGTCCGACCGGTTCGTCGGCGCGGTCCGGGCCGCCTCGATGATCGCCGCGTCCGTGAGCAGTCTCTTGGGGGCGATGTCCCGCTCTGCCGCCACCCGGTCACGCGCCATCCACAACTCCCGCGCGCGGGCGAGCTGGCGGGCGTCGCGAAGTGTGCTCAGGCGGTCCAGTCGACGCCAGGGGTCCGGCGCGGTCGGAACCGGACCGGAGTCCACGAGGTGTCGACATTCCGCGTCGAACCAGTCACGCCGACCGAGCTCGTCGAGGCGGGGGAGCACCGCCTCCGCGAGGTCGTGGAGGAACAGCACGTCGTAGGCGGCGTAGTCGAGCCACGCCGGTGGCAGCGGGCGACGGGACCAATCCGCCGCCGAGTGCGCTTTGGCCAGCCCGATCCCCAGGTACTCGGAGATCATCGTGCCCAGGTTCACCCGCTCCAACCCGAGGAATCGCCCGGCGAGTTCGGTGTCGATGACAGCGCTCGGGCTGATCCCGAGTCCACGGAGTGACGGGAGGTCCTGGCTCGCGGCGTGCAGGAGCAGGGGGCGCTCGGAGAGGAGGCCGGCGAGCGGTCCGACCGTCCGGCCCGGTGTCTCGGGGTCGACCAGTAGCGCCGGCCCGTCGGCCGGACGCAGCTGCAGCAGGAAGGCGCGCTCGGAGTAGCGGATCCCTGACGCGCGTTCGACGTCCACCGCCACCGGCCCGGCGGAGGACGTGATGACGGAGGCGACCGCCCGGAGGCCGGGGGCGTCGTCGACGAAGTCGTACTCGGCCGGGGGCGGTG
>NZ_JADDKI010000594.1:0-840 GCF_015356725.1 Dietzia sp. SYD-A1 | reverse complement strand
CTCCCCGCCCTCCCCGCAGCCGCGCGCAAAGACTGCAGCCGCACAGGAAATCTCCCGTGCGGCTGCAGTTCTTGCGCGCGGCTGTCGAGGGGTCGGCCCGCAGATGTGCTGAGAGTGCTTCCGCCGCCGAGCCGGGCGGACGACGATGGGAGCACGTGGCGAAGGGAGCGAGATGAACTCCGAGGAACACGGCCGGCCCGGCGACGGCACGGCCGGCGACCTAGCCGAGGGCCCAGCCGGGGACCCAAGCGAGGAACCAGCCGAGGAGCGCGATGAGACCGAGGCGCAGCGGATCGACCGCAACTGGATCGAGCTGCTGCAGGAGCTGCGCATCGTGCAGACCGGCGGGCAGGTGCTCACCGGCTTCCTGCTGGTGGTGCCGTTCCAGGACCGTTTCGCCGACATCGGAGGCGGTGGCCGAGCCCTCTACCTGGTGGTCCTGACGCTTGCGCTCGCGTCGACGGTGGTGCTGCTGGCTCCGGTGATGATCCACCGCGCGGTGTTCCGCTCCCACCGCAAGGACAGGGTGTTGCAGTTGTCCGCAACACTCGCCCGGGTCGGTCTGGCGATGCTGTCGATCGCGTTGGTGGGCCTCGCCGCGCTGGTGTTCTCGCTGGTGGTCGGGCCGGTGGCGGGGCTCGTGGCCGCGGCGGTGATGGCGGTCCTCGTGACCGCCATGCTGTTCGTCCTGCCCGCCCGGGTCCGCCATCGCGCCGCGACCACCCCGTACTACGCGGGATGAGCACCTGCGTACGCCGATGACACGGCGTCGTCATCTGCGGGTGGGACAATCTGCGGGTGGGACAATGGGCCATGACCCGGCCCGCGACAGCGCAGGGG
>NZ_JADDKI010000593.1:0-11896 GCF_015356725.1 Dietzia sp. SYD-A1 | reverse complement strand
ACCCCATCCCTGCTCGGGTTGGACGTGCCCGTACTGGCCCTGTCCGTACTGGCCCTGCCCGTACTGATGGTGTCCGTGCCCGCCCGCGCCCGGACCCGAGGCCCACTCGTCGCCGGGCCGGGGATCACCGGTTCCCCGATCGTTCTCGTTCTCCATGGGGATCATGGTTCCTCACCGCGCTGTGTGCCCGCTGAGACCACCGGTGCCGCCTCCGGATGGTTCAGGGACGGTTCAGCTCGGGGGACGGTCGCTTCCGGGGATGGTCATGCGCACCTCGGTGCCCCCGCCGTCCGCGTCGTGGATCTCCACGGTCCCCCCGTGCCTGGTGACCACCTGACGGACGATCGCCAGCCCGAGCCCGGAACCCGGCATCGCGCGCGCCTCCCGCGAACGGTGGAACCGCTCGAAGACCAGCTCCTTGTCCGCTTCGGGGATCCCAGGCCCCTGGTCGGCGACGGTCAACTCCACCACCGACTCCGACACCGGGTTCATCCGAACCGTCACCGTTCCCCCGGTGGGGCTCCACTTGGCCGCGTTGTCGCAGATGTTCAGGACCGCACGCTCGATCCCCGCACTGTCACCGAACGAGTACCAGGGCGCCAGCTCCACGTCGAAGTGCACGTCGTGACGTCGCCGTCGGACCCGCTCGAGGGCCCGCTCCACCGCCTCCGACACCGCGACCGGTTCCAGTTCGACGTCCCCGGAATCCTCGCGGGCGAGTTCGACCAGGTCCCCGACGAGCTGGGTGAGTTCAGAGATCTGACCGACCACGTCGACCTCGAGCGCCCCCCTGTCGGCGTCCGGGATGGTCGGCGCCCCCGGCCTGCTCGCGGCGATCAGCAGTTCCACGTTCGTGCGCAGGCTGGTCAGGGGCGTCTTGAGCTCGTGACCGGCGTCGGCCACGAGCCTCGATTGTCGCTCCCTGCTCTCCCCCAGCGCGACGAGCATCTGGTTGAAACTCGCGGTGAGTCGAGCGATCTCGTCATCCCCCGCGACCGGGATGGGCCGCAGGTCATCGGTCCGTGCGATCCTCTCCACCGCCCGGGTCAACCGGGCGACCGGGGCCAGACCCGTGCGCCCGACCGCCGTCCCGGCCACCGCCGCCAGCGCGATTCCGGCCGCGCCCACCAGGGTCAGGACTATCGCAAGGCGGTTCAGGGCCGCCCTCGTGGGGCTCAGATCCTGGGCCAGGATGAGGGTCGAGCCGTCCCGGACCCCCACGGCATAGATCTGCTTTCCCCCGGCCGTCCGCAGGCTCGAGTCGGTCTCGCCCCGCACCACCGCGATCTCCGGGCCACCGATCTGGAACGGTTCGCCGGCGGCTGTCCGCACACCGGAGGGGGCGACGATCTGAGCGTCCAGGTTGGGGTTGAAGGCCCTCAGCGCGATGAGGGTGCTGCGTGACTGCAGTGCGAACTCCGAGGCGAGCTGACTGTTGACGAGCTGATCCGCCTGTTGCTGGAGCCGGTTGTTGACCTCGCTGTACATGGACCCGGACACGACGAAGTACGCCGCGACGGCCATCAACGCCACCGCGACGCCCACCGAACTCGCCGCCAACAGGGTGACCCGCTGGTGCAGGGAGATCGGCGTGGAGGACCACCCCACCGTGCGGGCTGGCACTACGGCGTCTCGCGCAACACGTACCCGACGCCCCGCACGGTGTGGATCAGCCGACTCTCCCCCTCGCCCTCGGTCTTGCGGCGCAGGTATCCGATGTAGACCTCGAGCGCGTTCCCCGAGGTGGGGAAGTCATAACCCCACACCTCCTCGAGGATGTGACTCCGGGTGAGGACCCGGCGGGGATGGTGCAGGAGCAGTTCGAGCAGCGAGAACTCGGTGCGCGTCAACTGGATCCGGCGGTCGCCCCGGCTGACCTCACGCGTCGCCAGGTCCATCCGCAGGTCCTCGAACTCCAGCACCTCGTCGACGTCCTCGGCCTCGGGGCCCCGACGGCGGAGCAGCGCCCGGAGCCGGGCCAGGAGTTCTTCCAGGGCGAAAGGCTTGGGCAGGTAGTCGTCGGCGCCCGCGTCCAGCCCCGCCACCCGCTCGGACACCGCGTCGCGCGCGGTCAACATCAGCACCGGGAGATCGTCCCCGCGGCTCCGGAGTATCCGGCAGACCTCGAGACCGTCCCGCCGGGGCATCATGACGTCGAGGATCACCGCGTCCGGACGGTTCGTGTCGAGTCGCTCGACCGCCTCGACACCGTCCCCCGCGAGCTCCACCGCGTAACCGTTGAACGTGAGGGAGCGGCGCAGGGACTCACGCACGGCCTGGTCGTCGTCCACAACGAGGATCTTCATACGGGGAAGTCTCTCCCACATCCCTGAACCACGGCTGAGGAACACCGCGACCGACGCGCATCGCGCTGAACATCCGCGGACGCCGACGAGCCCGGCGGGTCCGGGAGGGACCCGCCGGGCTCGAGACCGGGCGTGTGCGAGCGGCGCGGGGGCACCGCCGGGCTCAGTCGACCGGGGTCAGCGGTCGAGGTCGATCAGGCCGAGCTTGGCGGCCTTGACCAGGCGGCGCGGCAGCACCACGGGGCGGCCGTCGACCTTGGTCTCCTGGAGGGCCGGGTTCTCGGCCTTCCACTGCGAGCGGCGGGAATGGGTGTTGGCGCGCGAGAGGCGACGCTTCGGAACTGCCATGACTGTTACGTCCTCTTGGGTCTCGGGTGTGTGAGAGGGCCGGCGGCACACCGCCGGCCCACGGCTCACTTGGTGCGACGGGCGCGGTTGCCGTAACGGCGCTGGAACTTCTCGACACGGCCGGCCGTGTCCATGACGCGCTGCGCGCCGGTCCAGAACGGGTGCGACTCACTGGTCACGTCGACCACGATGAGCGGGTAGGAGTTGCCGTCCTCCCACTCGACGGTCCGCTCGCTCTTGGCGGTGGAGCGGGTGAGGAACTTGGTGCCCGTGCCCGAGTCCTGGAAGACCACCGGGTGGTAGTCGGGGTGGATGTCGTTCTTCATACTGGATCCCTCTAGCTCGGTAGAAGTCTTGGGTCTGGCGCCCGCCCCGTCAGGGACGCGCGAGTGCCAGTGGCCGAACCGGGGATCCCGGTATCAGCACACGCATCGGTAGATCGTACCCGTACGATGACCGGGTACCCAATTCGCGCGCCTCGCCCGCCCGCTCCACCGGCGCTGACGTGCTGATTACCGTTTCGCGCGGTCGGGCCGTAAACTAGACCATCGCTGTTGTCTGCACGTTTGCTATCGCCTCTCCCGGTGCCCGCGACGTGACGGTCCACTGCTGCTCGGCGCAGGCCGGCTCCCAGTTGCGACCCTCACGCGCCACCGTACGAGGAGGCGGAAGGAGAACCACGCCATGTCGGCGCATTGCCAGGTAACGGGACGGAAGCCGGGTTTCGGCAAGTCCGTCTCGCACTCACACCGCAGGACCAACCGTCGCTGGAACCCGAACATCCAGCGTCGTAGCTACTTCCTGCCCTCCGAGGGACGTCGCGTCACGTTGACCGTCTCCACCAAGGGCATCAAGACCATCGACCGCGATGGCATCGAGGCCGTCGTGGCCCGAATCCGCGCCCGTGGGGAGAAGATCTGAGATGGCCCGTAACGACGTTCGACCCATCATCAAGCTCAAGTCCACGGCCGGTACCGGGTTCACCTACGTGACCCGTAAGAACCGCCGCAACAACCCGGACCGCATCGTCCTCAAGAAGTTCGACCCGGTCGTCCGCAAGCACGTCGAATTCCGAGAGGAGCGCTGACCCGTGGCCAAGAAGTCAAAGATCGCGCGTAACGAGCAGCGCAAGGCCAAGGTGGCCCGGTTCGCCGAGCGGCGCGCCGAGCTCAAGGCGATCATCAAGAACCCCGAGAGCACGGACGAGGCGCGCATGGACGCCCAGACCGCGCTCAACAAGATGCCGCGTGACGCCTCGCCCGTGCGGGTGCGTAACCGCGACGTCGCCGACGGCCGCCCGCGCGGCTACCTCCGCAAGTTCGGTCTCTCCCGCGTCCGGATGCGCGAGATGGCCCACCGTGGCGAGCTGCCCGGTGTCACGAAGTCGAGTTGGTGAGTAGGTAATCATGGCAAAAGCGCGTAGCACCCCGTCCAAGAAGGTCCGTGCCCAGGAGGGTCGTCGCCCCAAGAAGAACCCGTTGAAGGTCGCGGGTATCGAGACGGTCGACTACAAGGACGTCAACACCCTCCGCACGTTCATCTCCGACCGCGGCAAGATCCGTTCGCGCCGCGTCACCGGCCTCACGCCGCAGCAGCAGCGGCAGGTCGCCGTCGCGGTCAAGAACGCCCGCGAGATGGCTCTGCTCCCGTTCACCAGCCGCTGAGCCACCGCTCGGCGCGGTCGAACCGCACCGCACGTCCCGCCCGCGGCAGCTAGCCGCCGACTCGGACAACAGCAACCCGATCGGGGTCGCGCCTCCTGGTTTCAGGAGTGCACGGCCCCGATCGGCGTTATCGCTCCCCCCTCCCCGACCCTCAGGAGTCCGCAGTGGCCGGCGTCCTCAACGGCTTCGCCGTGATCGTCGCGCTCGTCGCGCTCGGGTGGCTCCTCGCCCGTTCACGGGTCCTCGGCAGCGACGCGCGGTTGGTGCTCAACCGACTCGTGTTCTTCGTCGCCACCCCGGCCCTGCTGTTCGACGCGCTCGCACGGACCACGCTCGACCAGGTCTTCACGGGAGTCTTCGTGGTGTCCGCCGGTACGGCGATCGTGATGGCGGTCGCCTACGTGCTCGTCGCGAAGGTGTGGCTGCGGCGCCCGACCGCCGACCTCGCGGTCGGGGCCCTGTCCGCGAGCTACGTCAACTCCGCCAACCTCGGCATCCCCATCGCCGTCTACGTCCTGGGGGACTTCGGGTTCGTCATGCCGCTCCTGCTGTTCCAGGTGGCGGTACTGCAGCCGATCGCGATCGCCGTGCTCGAGCGTGCCGCCCGCGCGGAGGGCACGACCGACGGGGGTGGGGGTGCGTTCGCCTCCGCGCTCCAGGCGGCCCGGACCCCCCTGGTCCTGGCCGCGCTCGCCGGGGTGGTGGTGGCCGCCCTCCCGTGGTCACCGCCCGAACGCCTCCTCGAACCCGTCCACCTGGTCGGCCAGATCTCGGTCCCCGGCGCTCTCCTCGTCTTCGGAATGTCCCTCTATGGCGTGAAGGTGCTCGAGGCCGGGGCCTCACCCCGACGGGAGATCGCGCTGGCGAGCGGACTGAAACTGGTGGCCCACCCACTCCTGGCGTACGCCGTCGGCAGCGGTCTCATGGGGATGCGGGGTCACGAGTTGCTCACCGTCGTCGTCGCGGCGGCCCTGCCCACCGCGCAGAACGTCCTCGTGGTGGCCACCCGGTACGGCCACGGGACACTGCTCGCCCGCGACTCGGCGGTCCTCACCACCCTCGGGTCGCTCCCCGTACTGCTGCTGGTGTCCGCGCTGCTGGCCTGAGCGCGCCACTCAGGTGGCGCCCGCCGCCACGATGCCGGCGAACACGACCGCGTTGTTGACCCCGTGGAGCACGATCCCCGGGACGATCGACCGGTACCACTGCGCCATCACGCACAGGGAGATCCCCACGACCAGCAGATACGGCAGGGCGGGCGGGATCAGGTGCACGGCGGCGAAAATCGTCCCCGCGAGCGCGATCCCCGGGACGGCCCGGAACCTCGCGCGCAGTGCGGGCAGGACGATCCCCCGGAACACCACCTCCTCGGCCACGGGGACGAGCACCGCCACGGCGAGCACCCCCAGCACCACGAACACGGGCCCACCCGTGGCGAGGTCCTCGAGCCCTGCCTCGGACCCCTCCTGCCCGGCCCCCAGCGGGAGCAGCACGATCATGGATGCGACGACCCCGGCGACCATCACGGCCGGGATCTGCCACAGCAGGTGTACCGGTGACCGCTCGGGTGCGCGGAGCCCCACATCGGCCCAGCGCAACCCGCGTCGGCGGAGCAGGTGCACCCACACCGCGACCAGCGCCGCCACCGCCGTGCCGCCGAGCACCACGAGAGCGAGCAGGGCGGTGTCGGGCGGCGGGCTACCGACGGTGCTCGCGACGAGGAGTCCGAGGAGGACGACGACGACGAGTCCGACCACATACCCCACAACCCAGGCCAACGCCGAGAGCGCCGCCCGACCACGGACCGGTGTGGTCCAGAGTCCGGCGGCGCGTGCGGGCGGTGGGGTGATTACCGCAGCTCCTCGATCACGACAGGGCCTCGGCCACCCGGTACGGGGCTGCCGTGGCGGCGGCGACCTGATCGAGGGTCACCCCGTCGACCAGCTCGATCAGGGTGAGCCCGTCGGAGTCGCGGTCGAAGACCCCGAGTTCGGTGATGATCCGGTCCACGCACCCCAGACCGGTGAGCGGGAGGGAGATCTCCGGGACGATCTTCGACGAGCCGTTCTTGGCCAGCTGGTCCATCACCACGACGATGCGGCGGGCGCCCACCACGAGGTCCATCGCGCCGCCCATGCCCTTGACCATGGCCCCGGGCACCATCCAGTTGGCGATGTCGCCGGCCGGGTTGACCTCCATGGCGCCGAGTATCGCCACGTCGATCTTCCCCGAGCGGATCATGCCGAAGCTCATGGCCGAGTCGAAGATCGACGAGCCGGGCAGCGTGGTGACGGTCTCCTTGCCGGCGTTGATCAGGTCCGGGTCGACATCGTCCGGATGCGGGTACGGCCCGATCCCCAGCAGGCCGTTCTCCGACTGCAGGGTGACGTTGACGTCCTCAGGGACGTAGTTGGGTACCAGCGTCGGCAGACCGATCCCCAGGTTGACGTACTGGCCGTCCGAGAGCTCGAGGGCCGCGCGGGCGGCCATGGCCTTGCGGTCGCGACCGAGCCGGGCGGGCGTGCTGGAGGTGCTCATCAGCGCTGTCCTTCCGAAGGCGGGTTGGTGGTGGTCTTCTCGATCCACTTGGTCTGCTCCACCTGCTGCGGGGTGAGTTCGACCAGGCGGTGCACGAAGATGCCGGGCAGGTGGATGTCGTCCGGGGCCAGTTCTCCGACCTCGACGATCTCCTCGGCCTCGACGATGCACACCCGACCGGCCATGGCGGCCAGCGGCGAGAAATTGCGGGCGGTGAGGTTGAACCTCAGGTTGCCGCTGCGGTCCGCAACCGCGGCCCGCACGAGCGAGAAGTCGGCCTCGATGGCCTGCTCGAGCACGTAGGTCTCGCCCCGGATCTCCCGGGTCTCCTTGGGCGGGGAGGCCAGCGCGACCCCGCCCTCGGAGTCGTACTTCCACGGCATCCCGCCATCGGCCACGTAGGTCCCCACGCCGGTGCGCGTGTAGAACGCCCCGATCCCGGAGCCGCCGGCACGCATCCGCTCGGCGAGGGTGCCCTGCGGCGTCAGCTCGACCTCGAGCTCACCGGACAGGTACTGCCGCGCGAACTCCTTGTTCTCGCCGACGTACGACGAGACGATGCGTCGCAGTTTGCCGGTCTCCAGGAGCATGCCGAGGCCCTTGCCGTCGACCCCGGCGTTGTTGGAGAAGACCTCGAAGTCCCCGACGTCGCGGGCCGCGAGTGCCTCGATGACGACCTGCGGGATCCCGCAGAGGCCGAAACCGCCGGCGGCGATCGACGCCCCGTCCGGGATGTCCGCGACGGCCTGCTCCGCGGTCATGATCTTGCTGGACATACTCGTCCTCCTTGAATGTGGGCGGTCAGGCGATGCCGAGGATCTCGATCGCCGTCTTGCGCATGTCGACCTTGCGGACCTTCCCGGTGACGGTCATGGGGAACTCGTCCACCACGTGGACGTACCTGGGGATCTTGTGACGGGCCAGCTTGCCGGTCGCGAAGTCCCGGACCTCCTCGGCGGTCAGGTCGTCGCGTCCGGGCTTCAGCCGGATCCACGCCATCAATTCCTCACCGTACTTCGGATCCGGGACCCCGATCACCTGGGCGTCGAGGATGTCGGGATGGGTGTAGAGGAACTCCTCGACCTCACGCGGGTAGATGTTCTCGCCCCCGCGGATCACCATGTCCTTGATACGGCCGGTGATCCGCACGTAGCCGTCGGCGTCCATCTCCCCGATGTCCCCGGTGTGCATCCACCCGTCGGCGTCGAGCGCCTCTGCTGTCTTCTCCGGCTCGTTCCAGTACCCGATCATCACGCTGTAGCCCTTGGTGCAGAACTCCCCCGCCTCGCCGCGCGGCAGGGTCTCACCCGACTCCGGGTCGATGATCTTGATCTCGAGGTGCTGACCGACCCGCCCCACGGTGGTGACGCGGCGATCCAGCGAGTCGTCGGCCCGGGTCTGTGTGGACACCGGGGAGGTCTCGGTCATGCCGTAGCAGATCGAGACCTCCTCCATGTTCATCCGGTCGATCACCTGACGCATGGTCGCCTCCGGACAGGGTGAGCCCGCCATGATGCCGGTCCGCAGGGAGGACAGGTCGTAGGAGTCGAAGTCCTCGAGCGCGAGCTCGGCGATGAACATCGTCGGCACGCCGTACAGGCTCGTGCACTTCTCCTGCGCCACCGCCCGCAACGAGGCCGCGGGGTCGAACGCCGGCGCGGGGATCACCATGCACGACCCGTGGGTGGTGCACGCGAGGTTGCCCATCACCATGCCGAAGCAGTGGTAGAAGGGCACCGGGATGCATACCCGGTCCACCTCGGAGTAGCTGATGGTCTCACCCACGAAGAACCCGTTGTTGAGGATGTTGGTGTGGGAGAGCGTGGCGCCCTTGGGGAAACCGGTCGTGCCCGAGGTGTACTGGATGTTGATGGGGTCGCCGGCGCCGAGACCGGCGCGGATCCCGGCCAGCTCGTCGGCGTCGGTGGGCCCCGACATCATGGACTCCCACTCCTCGTCGCCGAACAGCACCACCACCTCCAGGTCCGGGCAGCTCGGCTGGACCTGCGAGAGCATGCCGGTGTAGTCCGAGTCCTTGAACTGGGGCGCCGCGACCACGGCCTTGATCCCGGCCTGCTTGAGCACGTACTCCAGCTCGTGGACGCGGTAGGAGGGGTTGATGTTGACCAGCACCGCCCCGATCTCGGCGGTGGCGTACTGGATCATCACCCACTCCCAGCGGTTGGGGGACCAGATCCCCACGCGGTCGCCGGTCCGGATCCCGAGCCGGAGCAGGCCCGAGGCAAGGCGACGGACGTCGGCGTGGAACTCCGTGTAGGTCCACCGGAGTCCGGCCTGCACGTCGACGAGGGCGTCGCGGTCGCCGAAGCGCTCGACCGTGGCGGCCAGGTTGTCGGCGATCGTCTGCGTGAGCAGCGGGACGTCGGTGTCCCCACGGGTGTGGGAGAGTGCGGGGTCCAGTGGGGTGGAATCGAGATCGGTGGTGGTCATCTCGGTACTCCTTGGCGGTCTGTCGGGTGGGGGGTCTCAGGTGGCGGAGGCCGCGGCGCGACGCATCGTGGCCTCGGCCTGTCGGAAGACGGGGCCGTCGACCATGCGGCCGTCCAGCCGGAAGACGCCCTGGTTGCTCCGGGCGGCGTCGAGGACCTTCCGGGCCCAGGCCACCTCGTCGTCGTCGGGCGCGTAGGCCTGTCGGACCACCGCCACCTGGGACGGGTGGATGCAGGCCGTGGCCACGAACCCCAGGGCGACGGCGTCGAGCGCCTCGGCGCGCTGACCGGCCTCGTCGGCGATGTCGAGGTGGACCGAGTCCACCGCCCACCGACCGAACGCGGCCGCCGCGAGCGCGACCTGCGCACGCGCGTGCCTCGGGACGTCGCGGTACTCCCCCGCGACCCGGGGGCCACCGGCCTCGATTCCCGAGAATCGGCTGGTCGAGCCACCCATGGCGGCCAGGAGGTCCTCGGCGCCCCACATCATCCCGGCGCATCCGGGTGCGGCGGCGATCTCCGCGGCGCGGATCACGCCCAGAGGCGTCTCCACCAGCGCCAACACCGCCGCGCCGGTGGCAGCGTGGACGTCGGCGACCTGCGCGGCCGACTCGGTCTTGGCGAGCATGACGCAACGGTAGCCCGTCCCGGTGAGGGCCTCGAGGTCCGCGGCGTGGTCATCGGAGTCGCTCGGGTTGACACGGACGATCGTGCGCTCCGGATCCAGGTCGGAGGCCACGAGCGCCTCCCGGGCGGCCGGTCTGGCGTCCGGTGCGACCGCATCCTCCAGGTCGACGATCACCACGTCCGCTCGCTCGGCCGCCTTGCCGTACCGCTCGGGGCGGTCGGCCGGGCAGAACAGCAGTGCCGGGCCGGGCGGGATCCACGCCGGGGTCATGCCGGCCCCTCCCCCGCCTGGTCGGCCGGACGCTTACGGACCAGCGTCTTACGGACAGCCCTCGCCACCACGTCACCGTGCTGGTTGCGACCGATGTGCTCGAGGGTCACGATGCCCTCGCCCGGGCGCGACTTCGACTCCCGCTTGTCCGTGCACACCGTCTCGGCGTAGAGGGTGTCGCCGTGCAACACGGGCTTGGGGAAGGTGACCTCGGAGAATCCGAGGTTGGCCACGATCGTGCCCTGGGTGAGCTGCGCGACCGACAGCCCGACCAGCGTCGACAGCGTGTGCATGGAGTTCATGAGCCGCTCGCCGCCGAAGCCCGGCTGCTCGGCCGACCACGCCGCGTCCAGGTGCAGGGCCTGCGTGTTCATCGTCAGCGTGGTGAACAGGACGTTGTCCGTCTCGGTCATCGTGCGCCCGGGGCGGTGGAGGTAGGCGGTGCCCACCTCGTACTCCTCGAACCACAGTCCGCGTTGGACGACCTCTTTGCGCTGGTCCGTCATCGCCTACAGCCCCAGTCCCCGCGCGATCAGCATGAGCTGCACCTCGGTGGTGCCCTCGCCGATCTCGAGGATCTTGGAGTCCCGGTAGTGCCGCGCCACCGGGTACTCGTTCATGAACCCGTAGCCGCCGTGGATCTGGGTGGCGTCCCGGGCGTTGTCCATGGCCGCCTCGGAGGAGACCATCTTGGCGATGGCGGCCTCCTTCTTGAACGGCTTGCCGGCCAGCATGAGGCGGGCGGCCTCGTAGTAGGCGCAGCGCGCGGTGTGGGCGCGGGCCTCCATGCGGGCGATCTTGAAGGAGATCGCCTGGAACGACCCGATCTTCTGGCCCATGGACTCGCGTTCACGCGCGTACTTGACCGACTCGTCCACACACCCCTGCGCCGCGCCGGTGGCCACCGCCGCGATCGCGATGCGGCCCTCGTCGAGGATCGACAGGAAGTTCGCGTAACCGCGTCCCTCCTCCCCGAGCAGGTTCTCCGCCGGGACCCGCACGTCGGAGAAGGTCAGCGGGTGGGTGTCGGAGGAGTTCCACCCGACCTTGTCGTAGGCCGGTTCGACGGTGAAACCGGGCGTGCCGGACGGGACGATGATGGTGGAGATGGCCTTCTTGCCGTTGTCGCGGACGCCGGTCACGGCGGTGACGTTGACGAGCGAGGTGATGTCGGTCCCCGAGTTCGTGATGAACTGCTTGTTGCCGTTGACCACCCACTCGTCGCCGTCGCGCTTGGCGGTCGTCCTGGTGGCTCCGGCGTCCGACCCCGCCCCGGGCTCGGTGAGTCCGAAGCCCGCGAGCGCCTTCCCGGCCGCGAGATCGGGGAGCCAGGTGTTCTTCTGCTCCTCGGTACCGAAGTGATAGATCGGCATCGCACCGAGGCCCACGCCGGCCTCGAGCGTCATGGCGGTGGATTGGTCGACCCGGCCCAGTTCCTCGAGTGCCAGGGACAGGGCGAAGTAATCGCCGCCCATGCCGCCGAACTCCTCCGGGAAGGGCAGCCCGAACAGGCCCATCTCGCCCATCCCGGCCACGATCTCGTAGGGGAACGTGTGGTTGCGGTCGTGCTCGGCCGAGGCGGGGGCGACCACCTTGTCGGCGAACTCGGCGACCGTCGACTTCAGGTCGGCGTAGTGCTCTTCCAACTCAGGCATTGCCTTCTCCTTCGGATTCCTCGGTGGAGGGGTCGGG